>NZ_JBIMEV010000019.1:0-76351 GCF_051262595.1 Salipaludibacillus sp. CF4.18 | reverse complement strand
AAATGAATAAATATCGAAAACTAACGATTCTATTTGTATGTTTAGGAAGTGTATTCATTGCAGGTGGCTTTGCATTAAATCAGTATTATTTCTACTCATTAGCTATCGGGGGACTTGCATCATTTGTAACATCCTTGGTTGGTCTGTGGTTTGCCGTAAAGTGGGTACGGGAAGAGAATATATCGAAAGAATGAGTAGAATAGATTCCTTTGAGGAGACCGCGATGGTACTTATGAGAAAATACCTTAGTTTATCCATATTAGCTTTATTTTTTTTTCTTGGTATAGTTGTGACTGCTTTTAAAATGTGGTTCGGCATAATAGCTGTCTTACTTTGTTTGCTCTTTATGTATGTTTTTAATACCAATTTGCGTTTTATAACCTCCATATTTATCTCTTTTATCGTGAGTTTATCATTCTTTCAATTGATTAGCATATTCATACATAACTATAATTTATCCACAGAAGTAGAGATTCTTTTAAATAGAAGCCTGCTTCTTATTCTGGTGCTTGGAATCTTGTTAACGCACCTTATTCATAAAAAGAAACTTTCTTTTTTACACCGTTTGCCTGAGTGGAATAAATACATAAATCTCCCCTTTCATACGATTAGAATATCTTCTTTTCTGCTCGTGGTCTTCTTTGTCAATGTTTTGATTTTAAGTCTATTTATTTTCCAACAAGAAATAAATGATATTCAAACTATGTTATTTTTTGGGTTACTATTTTCAATTATAAATGCGACTCTCGAAGAATTTCTTTGGCGTGGCATTTTATTATCAAGTTTAGCGAGATATGTTTCTGTTTCATATGCAATCATAATAACAAGTATCGGCTTCGGATTAATGCATTTAGTTATTGATATGCCTATATTATTGTGTATTGTGTTCTCTTTTGGTGGATTTTTCTATTCTGTATTAGTTTTGAAAACGAAGAGTATTTATCCCACCCTGCTAATCCATTTCATGATAAATATGGGGATGGTTTTAAGTGGATGGATTGGCAAAGAAAAAGGTATTTCAACAGATTATAAACACTTATTGAAAACCTTCAATGTTTTCTTACCAATACTCTTTCTCTTCCACTTTGTTTTTATTAACTCCTTCTGTTCGTAAAGACCAATAGATCGAAACCATCATCAATAGGATGATAAAAGTGAATGGAAAAGCAGTAATAGTTGCAACTGCTTGCATTCCATCAAGTCCGCCACTTAACAACACAACGGAAGCGATCGCTGAAATTAACAGGCCCCAAATGAGTAGGACCCTGCCTTTCGGGTCTAAGTCACCTGATGATGAAAAAACACCGAGGACGTAGGTTGCCGAGTTTGCAGAAGTAATAAAAAAGATCGATATAAGTACAAGTGCAGCGATACTTAATATCAACGAACCAGGGAACTGATCTAATACTAGAAATAACCCAGATTCTGGTTTGGAGGCTACTTGCTCTGCCATGTTTGTTCCTTCAAATAAATCGTAATAAAGACCTGAGCCACCGAATGTCACAAACCAAATTAACGTCAATACTGATGGCACAAACAATACCCAAAAATGAACTCTTGCAAAGTTCGTCCTTTGGAAATTCTAGCGATAAAGGTTCCTACGAAAGGACTCCATGAAATCACCCAAGCCCAATAAAACAGTGTCCATTCTCCCATCCATTCATTTTCAGTGTAAGGTGTAGAGTTGTAAGGCTTAATGCCGGTAGTTGAGAGAAGTATTGTCCTAATGTGAGTGTGAAATGTTCCAGAATAAAGACGGTAGGACCGAGAATTATTCCGATAATCAATAGTGCACCAGCTAAAATCAGGTTGGAAACACTTAAATATTTCATGCCTTTATTTAATCCAGATAGGACGGAAATGATAAAAATGATCGTGACGACAGCTATGATTGTAAAATGAATAAAGTTGTTTACAGATATACCGAACAGCATGGATAATCCGCTACCAACTTGTAACGTGCTCATTCCAAAAGATGTGGCTATCCCAATCGTTGTTGCCACAATGACGGTCACATCAATTGTTTTTCCGGGCCATTTGTAAATTTGCACACCAATCAATGGATAAAATGCAGAGCTCACTAAACCAGGTAACTTCTTCCTGAATTTTGCAAAGGCTAATCCCAGTGCAACAATGGCATAAATACTCCAAGGATGAAATCCCCAGTGAAAAATACCATACAGAAGGCCTTGCTCAGCTGCTTCTTGCGTCATAGGTTCCGCATCTCCATTGGGAGAGGAGAAATGAGAGAGAGGTTCACCAACCCCCATTCCGGCAGCAAAAAGCATACCGGTCCATGTGAAGTAGGAATATTCCGGTTTTTCTTGTTTATCACCGGGCTTCATATGTCGGTAAGGTCCGAAGCCAAGAAATAAACAAAAACCGATAAATACAGCAGTTGATATGACATAGAGCCATCCAAAGTGTTGTACCATTTGATCCATGATTTGCTCCATTATGTTTGTCATGCCATCTGGTGATATAGCACCCCAAACAACAACAGATAAGACAATCATTACTGCTAAAAGAAACACACTTTTTTTCTTTAGTTTTTCTATCATATTCATCTTTTATTTCCTCCTTTTTTCTTGAGAAAAGTCCAACAAGAAACACGAACAGCGCAAGGCACTGTCCGTACTTAACTATGAAAGAACAAGTTTAATATTTGTCAATGGTGTCTGGTTTGTTTTTGATATTAACATCTACTGGGGGAGTACTAACTACTTCAAAGGTTGCGGAAGCAAGCTGTACTTTTTCTGGTTGCGCTTCGATTTTCTCCAGTATATTTGTAAATAGGGTATCCTTTGTTGATCTTCTAGCTTTGTATTCCACAATGTATCTTAACGTAAACTCAACCCAGTTATCGTTCACCGTCAGTGTAACCATAGGTTCGGTCGTTGCATCTTCAATAATGAATTTCCGTACCATATAATCCCAATGTTCTTTGGTTTGTTGACTGTAATCACCTAATTGATCAATAGCCACTTGACGAATGAGTTCTCTCGTAACTGTATAATCGCTGCCAAATTTAATCGGAAGGGTAATTTCATCCCATAAGAAAGGGAAATCCGTGGAATAATTATAAACTGGTTGTGTAAATACGAAACTGTTTGCAATCTTTACAATTCTGCCACTGTATAAATCTGCATCAACCCATTGACCTGTTTCCATGACAGTGGTTCGTAAAACGCCAAGATCAATTACATCTCCAGTTACACCACCAAGCTGAACTCTGTCACCGGTTTTAAACATTCCACCAACTAAAATAGTAAGCCAACCAGCAATACTGGCAATTACTTCTCGTAAAGAAAACGCAATTCCAGCACTGGCTACACCAAGTACAACGGTGATGCCGCCTAACATATCGCTGTACAAAATGGCTAAAAATATAGCTGCTAGAATAAATCCAAAAATATTCGTTGCTTTCCTTGTTTTATACCAATTATTCTGGTCTTTAACGTACCTAGTCAAGGTCTTTTTCATTATTCTAACGATAACAGAGATGATAATTACGCCTAACAAAGCGATGATTAATTTATAAATTGTCGTATTAGTGGATATAAAATCAAATAGTCCCGTCATTTTTGAACTCCTTTTATGTATTCGTATAATGGTGTTTTACCCTCTATTAGAACTATTTAATCAACGAGGTCGTATGCTTTTCGGATAATAAAGCAACAACATAGAAAAAAGACACTAAGTTTTAAAGTATGCAATGCAGTTTTTACTAAACATGGAAAACGTGTGATTAAAATCACAGCAGACCGTTTAGAAATGGATTAAAGTGGATCTATAGATAAAAACAAAATTTAAAATTTGAACCAACGTAATCAAAATTGTTCAATAATTTGTTGAAAATTTCGTTCTTTTTTTGTTTATTACTCGTGTATACTTTGATTATAGTAAATAAGATCAACGACATAAGCGTGTTGAGATCAAACTATTTTTTTAAAAGCATATGTGAATTATTGAGCAAGAGTATAAGGAGGTAGCAGAGTATGAAAAAACTTGTCATGATTGGAAATGGAATGGCTGGAGTTAGAAGTATCAAGGAAATTTTGAAAAGAGATCCACAGAAATATGAGATTACTATTATTGGGGACGAACCCCATCCTAACTATAATCGAATTATGTTGTCAAATGTTCTACAAGGAAAAACAGTGCTTAATGAAATTATCATTAATGATCTCTCGTGGTACGAAGAAAATAAAATCACACTCCTCACAGGAGAGAGGGTAGTTACCATTGATCGAACAGAAAAAATAATTAAAACTGACAAAGGAAATGTGGTTTCGTATGATGAATTAATTTTAGCTACTGGATCAGATTCATTTATTTTGCCACTTCCAGGAAAAGACTTAGAAGGAGTTATTGGCTTCAGAACAATCGAAGACACGGAAAAAATGATCGAATTCGCTAGAACAAAAAAGAAAGCTGTTGTTATAGGTGGAGGATTGCTAGGCTTAGAAGCTGCAAAAGGGTTGATAGACCGAGGAATGGAAGTCTATGTTGTCCATCTTTTACCGACTTTAATGGAACAGCAATTAGATGCACCGGCAGCTAGAATGCTAAAGAAAGATTTAGAAAAACAAGGCATGAAGTTTAAAATGGAAAAACAAACTGTAGAAATTCTCGGTAATGCTTGTGTTGATGGCATTCGCTTTAAAGACGAAGAAGAGTTAGCTTGCGATTTAGTCGTTATGGCTGTCGGTATTCGTCCTAACGTTTCGCTCGCAAAAGAATCAGGTCTTGAAGTAAAGAGAGCGATTGTTGTAGATGACCATATGAGAACTACTGATCCTTCTATTTATGCGGTTGGTGAATGTGCTGAGCATCAAGGGATTGCGTATGGATTGGTCGCTCCATTATATGAACAAGGTAGAGCACTCGCCGATCAGTTAACCGGCATTCAAGGTACAGGATATCAC
The DNA here is from genome assembly GCF_051262595.1 of Salipaludibacillus sp. CF4.18. NCBI lineage: Bacteria > Bacillati > Bacillota > Bacilli > Caryophanales > Bacillaceae > Salipaludibacillus > Salipaludibacillus sp. CF4.18. Next base: position 71,423 of record NZ_JBIMEV010000019.1, on the reverse strand, counting down.
GGGACTATTTTGTCAACACAATTAAAGGTAGCAGGTTGTGATTTATTTTCCGGGGGTAAAATACAGGAAGATGATGATACAGATGCCATCGTCGTGCAAGACGCTGTCGCTAGAGTATACAAAAAAATATTAGTAACGAATAATAAAGTAGTAGGAATTGTTCTTTACGGAGACGCGAGTGATGGGAATCGTTTGTTTTCCATGTTGAAAAAAGGTACGGATATTTCAGAGTTTACGACTGCTTCCGTTTTACAAAAGGCTGGAGAAGAAGATGATTCTGCTATGCTGGCGGAAATGCCTGCTGAGGAGACTGTCTGTGGATGTAATGGTGTTACTAAAGGAAAAATTGTTCAATCAATATTAGAAGAGAGTTTAACGTCTTTTGATGAAGTGAAAACTTGCACTAAAGCAGGCGCATCTTGTGGTAAATGTCGCCCGGTGGTCGAGGGTATTCTTGCGCTTACTTTGGGTGACAGCTTCGACGCTGCCGCACAACAAAGTGGCATGTGTGAGTGTACACATATGTCTCGTGATGAAGTTGTGGCTGAAATAAAAATCAAAGGTTTTCAGTCACCGAAGGAAGTTCGTCATGTACTTGAATTTAAAAATCCTGAGGGATGTCAGAAGTGCCGTCCTGCACTCAATTACTATATCAGAATGATTCTTCCGACTTATTATGAGGATGACAAATCATCTCGTTTCGTAAACGAACGGATGGAAGGGAATATTCAAAAGGATGGAACGTTCTCTGTCATTCCTAGGATGTATGGTGGCACAACAACAGCAGACGAGTTAGTACGGATGGGTGAAGTGGCTAAAAAATATGATGTTCCATTAGTTAAAATTACGGGGGCAAGCAGAATTGGTCTTTATGGCGTGAAAAAAGAAGATTTACCTCAAGTCTGGGATGAGTTAGGAATGCGTTCAGGTTATGCGTATTCTAAATCTCTCCGTAATGTAAAATCTTGTGTCGGTTCACAGTTCTGTCGTTTTGGTACCCAAGACTCGTTAGGACTCGGAATTAAAATGGAGAAGGAATTAGAAATGGTGGATACACCGCATAAAATGAAAATGGGTGTAGCGGGCTGCCCAAGAAATTGTTCCGAAGCTTTAACGAAGGACTTTGGTGTCATTTGTGTTGAAAATGGCTATCAATTGTATGTCGGTGGAAACGGTGGTACTGAAATACGAGAATGTGATTTCATCAAAATCGTAGCTACGGAGGCAGAAGTCATTACTTATGCCAAAGCTTACATGCAGTACTATCGTGAAACTGGAATTTACGGCGAACGAACAGCTCCTTGGGTCGATCGATTAGGCATTGAAACAATTAAAACAGTGCTCGTAGATCAGGAACAAAGAGACTATTATGTAAATCGTTTTACAGAAGCTAGAGAGACATATCACGAAGCATGGAGCGCAATGCTGGCTAAAAACCAAGAAAAGAAAATCTATGAAGTGACGAGGGTATAATAGCTTAATACATGAAGAAAGGGTGATTATAGTATGAATGTTTTAAAAGAGCAGGTTCGAATAATGCCTTTCGAGGATTTGCCAATTTTAATAGGAAAAGAAGTGGAGATACATGGAAGCTCTATAGCATTGTTCCGATTAACGAATGGAGACATACGAGCAATTGGAAGCCGGTGCCCGCAAACAAACGGACCACTGGCTGAAGGAATCGTTTCTGGTGAATTTGTCTATTGCCCCCTGAAGGATTGGAAAGTATCATTAATAACAGGGGAAGTACAAGCTCCCGATGAGGGGAAAGTACCTACCTATAACGCTGAGATAAAAAACGGAGATATTTTCGTTTCCATATAGGTGGTGAAGGACGTGAAAGGATTTGTGTCATTTGTTGGCGCTGGACCCGGAGATCTCGGATTAATTACAGAAAAAGGAAGTTCCTGTTTGCGCGAGGCAGACGTAGTATTATTCGATCGGTTAGCGAATCCACGCCTGCTTCGTGTAACAAAGGAAAATTGTCAATTGATTTATTGCGGAAAACTTCCGGATCGGCACGTCATGCGTCAAGAAAAAATCAATGAAACAATCATTGAGTTGGCATTGATGGGGAAGCGAGTAGTACGACTAAAAGGAGGAGATCCTGCGGTATTTGGTCGTGTCGGAGAAGAAGCTGAAGCCCTGCAAAAGCAAGGTATCGACTATGATATTGTCCCAGGGGTAACCTCCAGTATTGCTGCGGCAAGCTATGCGGGGATTCCTGTCACACATCGTGATCACAGTGCAAGTATTACACTGCGCACTGGACATTCTTCGCAAAAAAACAGCGTGGAAAATCACAACCGTTATGAGCACGGAGATACCATCGCTTACTATATGGGTGTGAAAAATCTCGGACACCATTGTCAAGAGCTCCTGGAAAACGGATTTTCACCAGAGACTCAGGTGGCCGTGATTGAATGGGCAACAACTGGAAAGCAGCGAACGGTAGAAGGTACGTTGCTGACTATTGCTAGTAAAGTCGCAATTAACCGTATTGAAAATCCCGCTATGACAATTATAGGAGATGTTGTTGGACTGCGAAAGAAGCTGAAGTGGTTCGAAAAGAAGAAGATGTTCGGTAAACGAGTATTAATTGCTAAAGCTTCAGCCGGGGAAAGTAAGTTAGAGCGTTATTTCCTTGACCAGGGAGCAGTTACCTATGCGTATCCAACATTAAAACAAAGGAATAAATTGATTTCTTCGGAGTGGTTAAAGCGACTTCAATCAGAGGAAAAGATGGTTTTTTTCTCTCCTGAAAGTGTTCACATTCTGTTCGAAGCTTTCTTCTCTGAAGGTTACGATATTCGTGAGCTTCCAAAGCGTATCTTTTGTCTATCTGAAAAAACGAAAAGTGTATTAAAAAAAGCAGGTATTCGTTCTGAAAAAATTACCGAGCCGACGGTGGACATGATCCGAATCGGATATGGAAAAAATAAAGAACCAATAGTAAAAGATGCTAACTTATTAGTCACTCACACTCTCGATTTTGACCCAAGGTTCACGGAGATCGATCAACGTTTGCTTGAAGAAGAGCTTTGGGAAACGGTTATATTCCCTAGTAAGTCATCAGTAGACTGGTTTCTAGATGCGTTAATGTTACATGGGGTGAAGCTTAAGAAAGAAATAGGTTTTGCATACATAGGTGAAAGTGTGAAAGAGTATGCGAAATTAAAAGGTTTTCAACATATAAATGAAGAAATTCAGCAAGAACTAGAAGCAGGAAAATGGAAAAACCAGTGGATGATACCAAAATAGTTTGAGCCTTTTTATAGAGGCTCTTGCTTGTATGAAAATATGCTCACCGTTTCACAATGGTAATGAAATTAACTAAAAAAAGGAGAAGATGATGATGAAAGAAGTCATTCAATCATTTGGAAACACTGCAGCATTAAAGGTCGGACAAATGAACGCTAGTAAAAGGAAGTTTTTTGTATCTGGTATGATGGCGGGATTTTTCGTGGGATTAGGTATTATTTTAATTTTTACAATCGGAGGTTTATTGTCTCCAATAAGTATAGCTGCTACAAAGATAGTGATGGGAGTTTCTTTCGGGGTTGCCTTGAGTTTAGTTTTAATGGCAGGAGCGGACTTATTTACTGGAAATAATATGATTATGACGATCGGAACGTTAGAGAAACAGAAAAGATGGAAAGACACATGGAAAATATGGGGATTCGGTTTTTTAGCCAATTTCGCTGGCTCCATCCTTGCAGCCGCTCTTTACTTTTATTCAGGTTTATGGCAAGGCGCGACAGCTGATTTCATTACTGCTACAGCTAGTGCAAAAATGAATGCCCCATTTATGGAATTGCTTGTACGTGGAATTCTTTGTAATATTTTAGTCTGTCTAGCGGTTTGGTGTTCCGTCAAACTTAAAGATGATACTGCTAAGTTAATTATGATTTTCTGGTGTCTCTTTGCTTTTATTACATCAGGCTTTGAACATAGTATTGCAAACATGACGGTTCTTTCGATCGGATTAATGGTGCCGCATCCAGATACAGTTTCATTGGCGGGAATGGCTGCTAATCTTATTCCGGTTTCAATTGGCAATATGATTGGGGGAGTGGTGTTCGTCGGGGCAGCTTACTGGTATTCTATTTCGGATACGAAACCGAATAGAGCTAAAAACACAACGTTAAGTACAGTCAGGAAACAGGCTTAAAAGAGTTTTGTTGCTTTAAGGCTTTTCTTGCATCATTCTCATGAATACTCTTTTCTAATTGGTACATTCTACAAGTATAAACCTTTTAGGAAGAGAGGTGCCAGAAATGGAGTTTCATTGGATTTGGAAAGGTATCCTTATCATTTTGTTTGGATCAATTATTTTGAGAATTGCTGGACGAAAATCGATTTCTCAGATGACTGTGGCGCAAACAGTTATTATGATATCTATTGGAACGTTACTTATTCAACCTGTTAGTGAAAAAAGTATTTGGATTACCTTTCTCATTTGTTCTTTACTGATTTTCACACTTATCGTTGTCGAATTTGTCCAAATGAAATCTGATAAATTGGAACGTTTTTTTAGTGGACATGCGATTGTAATCGTTGAGAATGGAAATATAAAGAAAGAGAATTTAAAGAGACTTCGGTTACCGGTGGATAAGTTAGAAATGCGCCTCAGGCAAAAAAATATTCAGCGAATGGAAGATGTACTTTGGGCAACGGTTGAAACCAATGGTGAAATCGGCTATATGCTAAAGCCCGAGTTACAGTATGCAACAAAGAAGGACATCCAAACGGTGATAGAATTAATCGAAAAGAAAATGCCAATTCCCCCTGTCTATGAACAGGTTGTTCAGCCGGAAAAACCGGATAATATATTTAAAGAAGTATCTACAGGGAAAAATGTAAAATATGTACCAGATGATTTGAAATAGTTTTGGGTTTAGTAAGATATGAAAAAGTCCCCATTAAATTTACACTTAGTGACACTCACCAGATCAGATTATTCTGAGTGTCACGTTCCTCATTGTTTAGTGACTCTCGTAGCGACTACTTAAGATGAGTGTATCTAAAACTATTTTAGTTACATTCACCGCATATTTGCCACCTCAGTGTCACTAAAAAAATCACCGTCACTTTTTAGCAACTAAGACATACTCCAAGGGCTGAAAAATATACTATTATTGTATTTAATTTTAGTATACAAGCTATACAGGCTTGGATGGGTGGTTGCTGAATGAATGCTAATAAATATAAATTTGAAGATTTTAAAGGAGATTTAAATGCAGGTGTAATTGTAGCAATTATGATTATACCGCAAAGTATGGCCTATGCGATGATTGCAGGGTTACCGCCGATTATCGGGTTATATAGTGCAACAATTCCCATGATGATCTATGCCTTCATGGCTTCTTCGCGTCATGTTTCTGTCGGACCGGTAGCGATCGTTTCCTTGTTAGTTTTCTCCGGAGTGTCTCTGATTGAAACTCCAGGAACAGCGGAATATTTCTCGTTAGTTTTGTTGCTTTCCTTCCTATCAGGGATCATACAATTAGCCATGGGTGCATTAAAGCTAGGACATCTATTTATGAAATTACCGCACTCCGTAGTAAGTGGGTTTATTTCCTCTGCTGCAATTATTATTGGTTTCAGCCAACTTCCCCACCTTTTAAATATTCAAATTAAGAGTAGCAGTAATTTGTTTTCCTCGTTAAAAGAACTAGGTACCAAAGCGGATGAAGTTAATTTGCCCACGTTAATCATTAGTTTAAGCTGTATTACACTGCTCATATTTCTCAGAAACAATTTCCCAAGATTTCCAGTTCAGTTATTAGTAATAATAGCGAGTATAAGCGCAGTATATTATTTGAATTTACCCGAACAGAATGTATCTATTGTAGGAGAAATCCCAAGCAGTTTACCAAGCTTGACAATGCCTGTACTTAACCTTGAGATGATAAATACACTCTTCCCAATTGCCTGTACGATAGCAGTTATCGGCTTTGTTGAATCCATAGCAATGGCAAAATTAATTGCTGAAAAAGAAGGATATACTGTTAATCCTAATCGGGAAATTACAGCTCTAGGCTCAGCGAATATAGCAAGTGCTTTTTTCTCCGGCTACCCAGTAGCCGGTGGTGTATCCCGATCAGCGGTTAATCACCAAGCTGGCGCTAAATCGAGGATGGCCTCTGTTATTACAGCAAGTTTAGTTTTAGTGATTATTTTATTTTTGTCACCGTTATTTTATTTTTTGCCAGAGGCGGCGCTAGCCTCGATAATTATAGTCGCTGTTTACAGTTTAATTGATTTTAAATACATGAAAGAAGCTTTCCTGGAAAATAGAAGTACAGGAATGACGGTGATGATTACCTTTTTTACCTCCCTTTTATATGGCATTGAAAAAGGATTTATGATTGGTTTATGTTTTTTTGTACTTATGTATGCCGGGAAAGTTACCAAATTGAATGTGAGATGATCTTGATTTAATACTAAGGTACAAGGGTTCTCTCATTCTTTCTGGCAGAGTCGGTTTGTTTAGATCCTGCACAAGGGTCTATTTTTTTTGTCCTTGACAAGCAACTTGGGAAGATTTGTGAATAAATTACATCGAGGCCTAAGTTGTATAGGAGATGAGAGATAGTGCATGAAAGAAAACTAAACGTTGGAAATTATGGGATGAATGTTCGTTTTTATAACGATTCAAATTTCCAGGAGGTTGTCGTTTTAATTCATGGAATTCCAACTAACTCCCACTTATGGGACCGTGTTATTCCTTACTTGAAACAAAATTACGCTGTTTTAGCAGTTGAATTAATTGGTTATGGAAAATCAGATCGTGGTCCTGCGAATGATTTGACACTTCCAAAACAAGCACAGTATATCCTACAAGCTTTAACTCAGCTGAACATTTCGAAGGCCCATTTTGTAGGTAACGACCTTGGAGGCGGGATTGTACAAATTCTTGCAGTTACTCGGCCGGAATGTGTGAAAAGTATGGTTGTTATTGATGGTGTCTGTTTTGCCAATTGGCCACTTCCTAAAGTCGTGTCTATTCGGTATCCTGTCGCAGATGAATTTATTCCTTCGCCATTATTTATCGAACGTATGTTAAGAGAAGGGGTTTACCACCCGACCATGTTGACACAGGAACTAATCAAATTATTTACCGATCCTTTTAATACACCGACAGGTCCAGAAGAACTTCAACAGGCATCATTTGCTTTAGATCATCGTCAAACGGAAGAACTTGTCCCTTATTTGCCAGAAATAAGATGCCCAGCGACTTTTCTATGGGGACAGCATGACCGCTATTTAGTTCCTTATTGGGGTTTACTGCTGCATCAGCATGTCCCGCACTCCGTTTTTAAGATCATACCTAATGCAAGTCACTATTCCATGATTGATCAACCAAGTATCATTTCGATGGAACTACTCGAACACCTTTCTCGTGCTTGTGAATATGTATAACTCCAAAAGTTGTTACGAAAGGTGGATTTAAATGCGATTACCAGTGATTGATATCGGTCTTATGAATGAACACCTCGCTACACATGAAGGTCTCCTTGGAAAACTGGATGTTTATTTAGAAGCCACGTTAGATAAATTTTTAATGAAATTAATAACAGCACAACGGGAAATGCTCAAAGTTCATATACAAGTTATGTTGGAATTACTGAAACCACAAAAGAAGAGTGGGTTAATCTACCAAATGAAAATTTAGAAGAAGAGTTAGATTTATCATTGGCAACGGAGTCAACTGGAAATGAATTAACAAAACGTATCTCATTAGAACTTCAAGCTACTGCCAATTCAATGGCCAGCACAAATTTTAACTCCGCTTTAATGATGAAAAATGAAAATGTAAAGCAAGTTCATTTTGAAATGGCGATTCAACAAGCAACCTATTTAAATTACGTTAATTATTTTGTGGAAGAAAAAAAGTGGTCTATCTCTGTGAAAGGCACCCAGGATCAACAAAATAAGATCATTGAACATTTTAAACATCTAGTTTGAGACTAAGGTACAGGACTAAATGATAAAAATTAAAGTGATAATTCTTTAGCTGTTGAGACAAATCTCGACAGCTTTATTTATATTTCAACCGGAATTCGAGGATGACACGAGTTGCCTAGAAGTTTATTCTTAGCAAATTTCTCATAAAATTTTTAGATTACGGATAAAATAAACCTACATCTAAAATATGTGAAATTCATGTAGTGAAACAAGGAAGGTTGATTTAAAAATGGAACTCTCGGAACTTTTAATAAGACTAATAATAGCTTATGTTGTTTTATTTGTGCTTACTAGAATTATGAGCAGAAAAGAAATTAGTCAGATGACCTTTTTTAATTTTGCTTCTGCAATTGCCATTGGCTCGATAGCTGCAACATTAGCAACAAATTCAAATTTTAGTATTCGTAATGGGATTATTGCCTTATCTGCATGGGGCGCCTTTACTCTAATATTTGGATACATTGATATCAAGTCAAAAAGAGCTCGGAAACTAACAACAGGAGAGCCAATCATTGTGATCAAAGAAGGAAACATTATGGAGGATGCGCTTCGAAGCACTCGTTTAGATATGGATTCCCTGAATTCTTTGTTAAGGGACAGCAGCGTATTTTCTGTAAAAGATGTTGATTATGCTTTTTTTGAAACAAGTGGCAAACTTTCTGTCATGAAGAAACATGAAAAGCAGGTGATTACAAAAGGTGATTTAAGTATTTTGAAGAACATCTCTCTCTACCCCACATCTACGGAAGTTATTTCTGACGGAATTATTAATACAACCAATCTTTCCAGGTTAAACCTAAATGAAGAATGGTTGAAGCAACAATTAGATCAAGAAGGGATTCAAGATTTGTCCGAAGTATTCTATGGAGAAGTCCAGCAGGATGGGACACTTTATATCGACAAAAAAGATGATGACTTAAAAAGCTAATTGATACAGAAGAAAAAAAATAAAGGGCAGAAAGATCAGCCCTTTATTTTTCCTTGATTTTAGACATAACCACCAGCACCAACAATGATCAATAAAATAAATAGAACTACAATCAAAGCAAAGCCAGCTCCTGCGTATCCACCTGCATATGCACCCATATAGTAACACCTCCTTTATACTAGAGGATAGTTTAGCTTATGTTTGTTAGAAATATTTGTTATGGTTATCCGTCTGTGTTTTCAAAATAGGCTCTTAAGTACAGAAAAGTGCAAAGGGTGAGCCCCTTTGCACTTGCTTAGCAAATACTATTCGTTTAAATAATGATCATAATGGACATTTCTGTGAAATTGAACACTATCGTCACCTTCGTATCCATTAATACCTGTTGATAAAAATGCTTCAATTTCTTCAACCCCGCCAATGAGTTCTTCATTATCTACAAGGGAAGAATCTTCAAAAACCATCGGAAGTTCATTGAACCTGGCTACTGACTGCCAAGAATCTTCGGCATCAAATTGTGTCTCATCGTCAGCGTCATCAAAATTATATTTTTCGAATCCTTCAAGTACCTCTTCTTCCACCGGTCTAGAGTTATTCATATTTGATTCAGCAAATTCGACTTTTGTTCGTGCAGTGGGATTGGCTTCCAAACGTTCAACAGGGATTAATTCTCCAGTTGTTTCACATATCCCGTAAGTTCCATTATCGAACTTATCTAAAGAACGTTTAATATCTTTTAGTTGTAAAACGATATGTTCATGAAGTGCAATATCCTTTTCTCTTTCATATAACGCTGTTCCACTGTCAGCAGGGTGGTTGTCGTATTGGGATAACTCACCCGAAGAAACACTGGATGCAAAACCGTGCGCTAGTCCTAAATCATCAAATTCCTTCAAGCGTTTGTTCAAATTGGTTTGCTCTTTTTCTAATTCTGACTTTAAGTGGCTATATTTTTCCATCTAATTCTCCCTTCTTTTACGAATTGTGAGTGCTTAACTCATCTTTAGTTTTTCCTTTCTTTCCTGTGTTAGCACAATAATCTTTTGTTAATTAACTAGAGAAAAGTACCATTTAAAATTTAGGCATTGAAAAGAATTAGATTGTTAAAAGACAGAAAAAAGTAAAAAATAACTTTTTTGATCTAAATTTTACCGGAATAAATACAATTTTTAAGGTGAATAATAAACTCATCTTACACCTGTAGATAAAACCGTGATGCAGTCGGAGTTAGGGATAAATTAAATTACCCTTCTCTAAATACTGGAATTTTTATGCTATACTATGCTGAAATGAAAACGTTGTTTTCTACAATCTATTATTCTATTACTCTTAAAAAGGAGTTTTTACATGGAAATGGCAGACATTCAATCTTTGGCAATTAGAATTAAAAAAAATGTTCAAACCGTCATTATTGGCAAGGAAATGGTTATTGATCAATTAGTGATCGCACTGCTTTCCTCGAGCCACGTTTTGTTGGATGATGTTCCTGGTATGGGGAAGACAATTCTGGCTAACTCGCTTTCTCAGTCTATTTCCGGAAAGTTTAAGCGAATTCAATTTACACCTGATTTGTTACCTTCCGATGTTACCGGAATTCATTTTTTTAATCAGAAGCAGGGAGAATTTGAGTTTCGCGAAGGACCAATTTTTACAAACATTTTATTAGCGGATGAGATTAATCGGGCTACTCCCCGGACCCAATCCAGTTTGCTTGAATGTATGGAAGAACGGCAAGTAAGTATTGACGGAGAGACACATTCTTTAACAAAACCTTTTATGGTGATAGCTACCCAGAATCCTGTAGAAAGTCAAGGTACCTTTCCATTACCGGAAGCACAACTGGATCGTTTTTTAATGAAAATTGAAATGGGTTATCCATCGAAAGAAGAGGGGATCGCGATTTTAAAAAGATTTAAGCAAGGAAATCCTTTGGAAGGAATCAAAGCTGTAGCTTCTCAAGAAGAAATAAGAGCTGCACAAGATTTGTACTCAAGTGTCCATGTTTCCGATGATTTGCTGGATTACATCATTCAAATTGTGGAAGCAACGCGGAATCACGAGGAGATTGAGTTAGGGGTCAGTCCCCGCGGCAGTCAAGCCTTGCTGAAGGCGGTACAAGTACATGCTATTTTACAGGGGCGTAGTTTTGTATTGCCAGATGATATTAAAGCGTTAATCAAACCAGTTCTGGCTCACCGACTCGTCATTGATCAAATGAGTCAATTAAAGCAGGGATACGAGCATGAACTTCTAGACGAGATTATCAAACATATTCCAGTTCCTTCAGAGGAAGAGTTACTGAAAGGTGTCAAGTAATCGATGGCTCTACATACATTCATTTTTACAGTATTCGTACTTATCGCTCTGCAATGCGTTATTTTTTCAAATTTTGTTTTTAAAAATATCAGCTACAAGCGTTTTTTCAGCAAGCCTGCAGTATTTGCAGGTGAAAAAGTCGAGTTAAAAGAAATGATTGAAAATGATAAGATTCTTCCGGTTCCATGGGTTCGTTTAGCATCGAGGATGGATCCAAGCCTTATTTTTAAAAAACAACAAAACCTTAACGTTGAGAGCGACGAATTTTTAAGCAGTTTATTTAGTTTAATGCCATATCAAAAGATTATCCGAACCCATGAAGTGACTTGTTTAAGACGAGGATTTTTTCATTTCCAAGAATCGCAAGTAACGAGTGGAGATTTAGTGGGACTCATTAAAAAGTATGAAAATGTACAAGCAGAAAGTTCGCTCCTCGTTTATCCGGAAATCCTACCATTCAAGGAGCTTCCCATTCCTTCCCATCAAATGCAGGGTGATTTTTTTGTGAAACGGTGGATTGTTGAGGATCCTTTTATCAATGCTGGTGTAAGGGAGTACGAAGCGGGGGACTCCCTTCGCTCTGTTAATTGGAATGCTTCTGCTCGTGCCCAAACGATGCAAGTAAACAAGAAAGACTTCACGGCCGATTACCGATTAATGATTTATGTTAATTTTGACTGTGATGAGGACATCCGTCTTCCTGTAAATGAGACAGACCTCATCGAAAAAGCGATTTCCTATGCTGCTTCCATCGCTAATTATACGACATCGAAAGGGATTTCAACCGGCTTTGGTTGTAATGGGTATTTGTATGTGCCTGGTGAAACGAAAGATGTACGAAAAAAATCCGTTCGCATAGAACCGAGGACGGGAAAAATTCATTTTAATCAGATTTTAAAAACAATGGCTAAGCTGAAAATAGATCGAAGCATGCCGTTTCATCAGTTTTTAAAGGAAGATTTAGATCACAATCGAACGAAAACAGATTATCTTTTTATTAGCGCTTTCTCGAGCGTTAAAATAGAGAAAAACGTTCGTTTGCTCCAACGAAAAGGGAATACGGTTGATTATCTATGGATGACTGAGGTTAACAGGGCGATTGGTCCGGAAAGGGGAACGCTTTAATGGAGCGGAATACTATCCAACTGTTTGTGAAAAAATGGCTGTTAGGAATCATGGAAGTGATTGTAGCTTTACCGTTAATTATATATGTATGGACGGCTTTCATTGATCACGGAAATATGTTCGCTTGGTTGAGTGTCATTCTTTTCATGTTTCTTGCCGGTATTGTGTTGGAGTGGGTCATTCCAATTAAGCGAAGGGCCATGTATGTTTTTTTATCAGTCATAATCAGTTTTTTAGTCGCAATGTTATTGACGATAAACATGCTTGCTTTTATCCTAACCGGATTATTTGTGATGGTCATGATTATGCGGGGAATAGTATACGGAAGAGAAGAAATAGGTGATCCATTTTCAGTGTATTATTTACTCAGTGGATTTTTTATCTACTTTTTCGCCTTCTTTTTTTATCGTGAAATGGCAGATCTTGCTCCTTATCAAACGTTCCTCACCTGGTCCGGCATCATTCTAGTTTTATTTACACTCTTTCAAGGAAATCAACAGTACTTACAAGAAGTAATGCTATCAAACGAAAGAAAACCCTATGTTGCAAAGGTTGTACGTGTTAGAAATCGAATAGCTGTGAGTATATTGGTAGGGCTTGCTTTTTTAATTACTAGTGCCCAATACATAGAAGCTTTTTTTTCTCGAATAATTGTTTTCATCGCTTCTATTATACCGTCAGCCTCTGAAGAGGAAGTGCCACCCCCTCAACAGGATGATCGCAGTTTACCAGATATGGGTATAGGAGAAGAAACTGCGAGAACGTCTCGTTTTTTCGAGATACTCGAAACAATTGTGACATATATTGTTGGAGTAATTGTAATAATTGGTATTCTATTCCTCTTAATCATGATATATAAAGCTTTTCGAAAACATATTTTGGCTATGACAAAGTGGCTTTTAGCAGCCGTAACGAAATTAGGAGGATCAAGTGATAAGAAAGAGGAAGAGCTTGCCTATGTAGACGAGAAAATGAGCATTCGAGACTGGCGTGCATGGAGGAAAGAAAACAAAGAAAAATTGTTGGATTGGGTGAGTACACCTTTTAAAAAAGAGCTAAAAATGGATGATTTCCCTTCACGAAGAGAGAAAATCCGATTCCTATATCGTCAGTCCTTGAAAACGGAAATAAATAATGGGTATCAATTCCGTAAGGATGCTACACCCTTTGAAACACTTCAAGAACTCCAATCTGAAGAGCGACATTTAGCAGATTTTTCAGAGCAGGATTTAGCCGTGGTTTACGCTAAAGTCAGGTATGGAGAGGTGGAAGTTAGTGACAAAGAGTTTGAAAGTATTTTTCAAAAGAAGAGTAGTGAAAAATAGCGAAGCATGAATATCTAAGTAAGTTAATGCTGTATTTAGCAAATTAATTAAAATTTTTAGGAGGTAGGTCTATCATGTCATTAAAAATTACAGCTGTTTTAGGTGACTATTATCATAATGAAAAGGTATCTTTTAATGCATCGGAAAAGACTGTTCAAATGTTAAATGAAGAAATTGGGGGAGTAGAAATAACGTATATTTCTCCGAATGAACTGATTGAAGACCTGAACAAAAAACCTGATGTGGTCATTTTATTTAAGGAAAATCGCTTAAACCCAGAAGATGATATTGTAACTAATTGGATGGATAAAGACATTGCTTCCGCAATTACTAAGTATGTAGAAAATGGAGGTGGTTGGATAGCCTGGCACTCTGGCATGGCTAAATATGAAAATGTGACCGAATATATTTCCATGCTGCGTGGTCAGTTCAAATATCATGGTGCACATCAAATTGTCGAGTATATCGCCGAACCGGGCTCGGACTTCATTGTTAAAGATAAAACATTCAAATTTTTAGATGAACATTACATGGTAGATTGTGAAGAAGAAAATACGAATGTGTTACTAAGATCGCGTTCTGTTGACGGGGATTCAATTGCAGCCTGGGCTCACGAGTACGGAAATGGGCGCGTCATGTGTATAGCCCCTGCTCATCTTGAAGAAGGATTGTTACACCCAGCCTTTCAAAAAATGATGGTGAACTCATTAAAATGGTGTGCTAGAAAAATCTCATCGTAAAAAGGTTATTTATCAAATTATCGTACAAATACCCGGAATTAGGGTTGGCTGAACAAAATATATATTCACGAATTTTTGAAGTTAATCGTATCCCATAATTGAAACTTTTCAGTTAATTTACCGTCTATATCTTATATAAGTCGAAGGGCGGGAACTGTATGTTAAAAAAGTTAAGTATACAATTTACATTTCTTTTCTTAGTTTTGACTATAGGTGGATGCGGAGCTACTGAGGATCAATCTCCATCAACCACTAACCAAAACTCTGCCTTGGAGGACAGCCAGTTTGTGGAGTACGGTGTTGCTGGGCGTATAATTGAAATAACTGTTAGTGAGGATGAAACTATCCTTGGAACAATTTTAGTCGAAGGTTCTAAGGAAAATGGTGCTACCTATACCGAAGCTCAAGTCACTGTTACATCGGACACTAAAATTTATAAAAATGAGCTTTCAAGTTTTGAAGATTTAACAATGGATATGTATGTGAACGTCTTTTTTCAAGGTGATGTGAAAGAATCTTTTCCAGTTCAAGCAACTGCGAAGCAAATTAACATCATACCCGATGATGCAAAGTAGTCGGGTATGATGGGTTTTGATTTGCCCGATTATTGAAAATGGTTGGAGGAATTGGATAAGAACAACTTCTTAGTTAAATACTATAACTAGGAAGGAGAGAGGCATCGATGAGTCAACAAGAACACTTTGAACACATACACAGATTAATGTCAGAGCTTGAAAATACTTATATGGATTATTGGCAGAAATTTTCAGATTTTAGGACATGGGAATTTTGGGCGGTTTTAGCAACCCTAACTATTCCAATAATTATTTTAATTATCGGAATAGATAAAAGTAAGATATTTCTATTAGGTTTTTTCGGGTATTCAGTGCATATTTTAGCAGCATATACCGACGCGTTAGGCATCAGGAAATTGTGGTGGGATTATCCTCACGTTGTCTTTCCTCAGTTACCCGGGAGTATAAGTATAGATGCATCTTTAATTCCAGTTTATTTTATTTTTCTATATCAATGGTGTTTAAATAAAAATAAGAACTATTGGTTGTATGCATCACTATCGGCAATAGGATTTACATTTATCTTAAAGCCAATCATGATCTCGTTAAATTTATTTCAGATATATACAAATTGGTTTGTATTATTAGCAGCTTATTTGTTTGTCATTTATGGCGCAAAAATAATTACAAATATTTTTATAACATTGTCAACTTCACATACTAATTATCGATAAAATAAGCATGGAATTATTGGCTCTTGTTATTACCGAGCCTTTTTTCTATTGGGGAATTACATTTCGGGGAAAAGAAGTAAAGAGGGAAACTTTGAAGAGTGAAAGGTGATATCCCACTTCAATGTTTGATCGATAAAAGTGTTTAAACGATATTTATTTGGGAATGGATAAAATATAGTTCTGCCTACAGGAGTGATATTTTATGCCAGTTCAAACGAAACGAATTTATGAAGAAGCAAATAGGAGCGATGGCGTCAGAGTTTTAGTAGATCGTGTTTGGCCAAGAGGGGTGTCTAAGGAAGATGCAAAGCTGGATTACTGGATGAAAGAAATAGGTCCTTCCAGCGATTTACGTAAATGGTTTGGACATGACCCTGATAAGTATAATGAATTCAAAAAGAAATATAAACAAGAGCTTGAAGAAGGGGAGCAACAGGAAGAACTTAAAAAATTAAAAGAATTAACAAAGGAGCACAACAAAAATATAACTCTGGTATTCGCAGCAAAAGATGAACAAAATAATCAAGCAAATGTAATCAAAGAAATAGTTGACAGGCAATAAAACAATAGATATGCAGAAACCTCATCAGAAATCACAAGGGTAAAAGTGATTAGAATACGATATAAAATCAGAAATTAAGTGAGGAGAACAGATGAAGCGTAACCGGCAATTAATACTGTTTTTACTACTAGCGATATCATTTTTTGTTTTTGTTTTCTCTGGTATCTCAAGTAGTATAAGATTCCTCTCCCTCATCGTTTATCTAATTACCCTTTTTTCTATTTTATATAGATTGGTATTGGAAAAACGATCTCCCTACAGAACTCTGCTATGGATGTTTGTGCTCTTTTTTATTCCCGTACTCGGATATATTTTCTTTGTCTATTCCGGACAATTAGAAGTGAGAGGACATCTTTTTCGAAATAAAAGAATGCAAGCTAATGAAGAAATTAAAAGCAGGAAATTATTTAAAAATTCTTCCCAATGGAACAACCTTACAGAAACGCAGAAAAGTTTGTCTCAATTAATTGAAAAATTTAGTAATAATCAAATCAGCTTTCATACGTCGTCGAAAGTTTTAAAGAATGGCGATGAAACTTTTCC
Source organism: Salipaludibacillus sp. CF4.18 (assembly GCF_051262595.1). NCBI lineage: Bacteria > Bacillati > Bacillota > Bacilli > Caryophanales > Bacillaceae > Salipaludibacillus > Salipaludibacillus sp. CF4.18. The sequence continues at coordinate 54,664 of NZ_JBIMEV010000019.1, read as the reverse complement.
GGCTATAAAAGACGCTATAAAGCATGCCAAGAGGTACATTCACTTAGAATATTTTACATTTCGATCTGATAAAATTAGTCAGGAGATCGTTGACTTATTATGTAACAAAGCGAAGAATGGTGTTGAAATTCGCTTTATTTATGATGCAGTAGGAAGTTCAATATCTAAGGAAGTATTAGCACAAATGATGGAAGCAAAGATAGATTTTTATGAGTTTTTACCAGTTAAGTTTTCATTTTTTAACCAAAAACTAAATTTCCGAAATCATCGAAAAATTATCGTTGTCGATGGGGAAAAAGGGTTTGTTGGCGGATTAAATGTTGGGGATGAATATCTAGGAAAAGACCCTGAACTTGGCTTTTGGAGAGATACTCATCTTCTTATTAGTGGAGAAGCTATTAAAACACTTCAAGAAATATTTTTATTAGATTGGGCTTTCGTTTCTGGAGATACATTACAAGATTCGGGGTATTTTGAGACAAACTTCGAGGTAGATAATGATGGAGGAGTTCAAATTTTACCGAGTGGTCCTGACGCACCTAGGGAAGATATTATGAGTGATTTATATTTTGAACTTTTGACTTCCGCCAAAAAATCAATTTTAATAACAACCCCATATCTCGTGCCTAATAGAGCGATTCGAACAGCATTGTCCATGGCAAGCTCGAAAGGGATTGATGTAAAAATATTAGTCCCGGAAATAAGTGATAGCGGTTTAGCAAAATACGCAACAAGTTCCTATTTTTCCGAAATGTTGGCGGATAATATTGAGATCTATAAATATAAAAAAGGCTTCCTGCATGAAAAAGTTATTATTATTGATGAACAGTTTGCATCGGTTGGGACAGCAAATCTTGATCTGAGAAGCATGCATTTGAATTTCGAAGTAAACGCATTTCTTTATGAAACGGAGAGCGTGAAAGATCTCGTCGAACATTTTAAAGAGGACTTGCTGGATAGTGACCTCTTAGATCGATCATTTTATGAGAAACGAGGAGCTCTCGAAAAAACGAAAGAATCTTTTGCCCGACTTTTCTCGCCAGTTTTATAAGATACACTGCAAGGGGTCAGACCCGCCATAATTTGGAAGGAACTGCCCCCTAATATTGGGGAGTGACAGCACCTCATATTAAACTAAGTATACGACTGCACCAAAATACTGAAACGTGCATGACATAGAATAATTTCTTTGGAGAAGAATATACCAATTGAGACACTTATCGAATATGTATCCTTTTTTATCAATGTGAACAAAAATCCTGCAAGCCATCCTCAATCCCTTATTCAATGCTTTCACTCCCTTTCTTCGGGTAGTGTGTGCTAAAAATTGGGAATTATGCATGGAATTATCGAAAGGCATATTATTTTCTGGAATCTGAATGAATAAAATCTAAATGGAGGCATTATGCTAGAAGTCCGCAAAGGGGGGGGATTTAAGTGGATTTAAAAAAGATATCCGATTGCTTATTTTTGCATTTTTAAAAATACATTCGTAATTAATTTTGAGAAAGGAAATATGACTAAGAATGTTAAAAACAAATGAAAATAATTAGTACCATGATGAATCTGAAAAAAGTCGTGCATCACTAATATCGGTTTAAATATAAATGATAAAAACAGTGATAATAATAATGAATACAGGTAAAAGTTTTTGTTATTATTAAGTGTCCATTGATAGACCAACATAAATAAAATCGGCATAAAAGCAGCTTCTAAAGATATGTTGCCCGAGAAAAAAGGAACCAGTTCATAAGGATATCCCCAAAAACCTTGTCTCGCTCCCCAAGTATCAAAATAACCAAACCAGACGTGAATATTAAAACCGTAAAAACCTAATAAAAGCATTTTTTTGCGGTCAATTAAAAAATACAAAGCTACTAATGGCCCTATGAAAAAAAGCAGTAAAATAACCCAAAATTGCCAAGTGGCCAAATCAGAATATAAATGCCAATACTCTGTTTCTAAGCCGGTTAGTTGCTCTTTTAAGGATTTTACTTCGTGATACGATTTAAGTTGCTCTTTGTCCAATTAGGCTCACACCTCTCTAGTATTGTTGGTATAGATTTCCCAAATCTTTCAACAATATGTGTTTTCGAAGCAGGAGTCAAACGATGCTATTGAAATAAACAGCAATATCTTTTTGAAATAATGCAGAATAAATGATATTAAATCACCTTATTGAGAGCACACTAATTTCAAAGGGGTGCTTTCATGTTTAAATTGGAAAAAAATCTTTTATCTGCTATTTTCATTATTAATTTAATCCTAGTAATACCGATTATTACGCGTAAGAAACCAATAAAAGTGTGGATACTTCTTTATGTTTACAATGCTGTTACTAACGTATTAAAAGACAAGGTTCTTGTAAAACGTGAAATAGTCAAGTATCCAGTACGTATTTTTCCAAATGTATTTAGAATCCATGTCTTATTTGATTTATTTGTTTATCCAACAATTACGGTACTTTTTAACCAAATGACGATGAAAGATAAACCTTTGGGCATTTTAGTAAAGCTTTTTTCTTTTATTATTCCAATGATTGTCGTTGAATATTGGGCAGTGAGGAAAACCAAATTAATTACCTGGTGTAAAGGTTGGAAGCTACACCATTCTTTTATTGGTTTAACATTGGCAACCCTTCACTCACGATTGCTGTTAGGATTTTTAAAACGAAAATTGTGGAGGGATGAAGAATGGGATTCATGATTTCATTTTGGTAAAAGGTTCTACATAGTTTTGGGTAAGACTCAGAGCATTTTTAGGAGTTTTCAAAAACAAAGTTCAGTGTCAAGCGAGGAAACAGAGTAATATATCTTGAAGATTTTTTTGGGCTGTTTTCGTAAACTGAAATCTTTTTTGAAAAGAAAATTGAAGAAGCAAAAGGTGGAGAGACTTCACCGGGAAAAAATAGATGAAGTCCTTTACCGAGTAAGCTGAAGAAGTGTCCTCGGAAAATAACCCTGCAGCAAATTCAAGGGGACTCTTAGTTCTAACTAAACAACAATTTTAAAGAAAACAGCCTATTTTAAAAATCTACAAAACGTTAATAATGTCATTTTCAAATGATTTTGGTTTGTCCTTTGGGGCATATCTCTTGATAAGAGAACCTTCTTTATCAACCAGAAACTTCGTAAAGTTCCATTTAATGTTCTTACCAAAAAAACCCTTACTATTTTCTGTTAAGTATCGAAATAATGGTTCCGCCTCTTTGCCATTAACTTGGATCAAGTTGTGCATCGGAAAGGTAACACCGTAACTCATCAGGCACGACTGTTCAGCTTCTGCTGAATTATTAACTTCCTGTCCAAATTGGTCCGAGGGGAAGCCAAGAACAATAAATCCCTGGTCTTTATAACTCTTATACAATTCCTCCAGATCATCAAACTGATCTTTTAGACCACATTTCGTGGCAGTATTAACAATTAGCATTGTTTTTCCTTTATATTCATTTAATGAATAGGATTCTCCATTCGATTTTGTGACAGTAATGTCATAAATACTCATGTAAATATCACTCCTTTGCTTTGGTTATCTGTCTCACAAGTCCATTGTTCGAAAAAATGCATTTAAACTCTTTAAATTTTTCATTAAAGTTACTGGACTCACATCCATGAAGTTGCAGTTCGTCAGTTTTTCAACAATGGCCTGTTCTATTAACCCGTGATCAGTTTTTGCTGATTCGGTTAATGAGATAACAGAGGCACGTTTGTCTTTTGTGGATTGCTCCTTTGTAAGTCGTCCATTTGCAATCATCCGGTTAATAATCGGATGGAGTGTTCCAATACCTAGACCAAGACGATCCCCGATATCTTTCATTACTAAATGATCTTCTTCCCACAAGACAACTAGCACTAAATATTGAGAAAAAGTAAGATTGAAGGGACTAAGCACTCGTGAATACATTTTCGTGAAATTGCTCGATGCTTTGTAAACTTCAAAGCAAAGTTGCTGATCTAATTTTAACGATTCATACATTTCATCACACCTAGGTTTGTTATATTACAACAATCTCTACGTCGATGGAGTCCTTGACCGCTTTGGAATAAGGGCAATGATGGTGGGCTTTTTCGACATATTGATGTTTTTGATCTTCATCAATTCCGTCGATACTAACTTCTAGTTTTACCGCCAATTTTAAACCGCCGTTGTCAGTGTCTCTAACGAGAGAAACTGTTGGTCTGACTTCGCTTTTTTCAATTTCAATCTTATCACCTTCCAACAGGGATTCCAATGCACTATTGAAGCATGCACCATATCCAGCAGCAAATAACTGCTCAGGATTGGTAGCGGTCGTAACTTTTCCTCCAAGAGCTTTTGGTTTTTGCTACTTCCAATTGAAATTCTTGATCCTCTGAATATACAATACCTTCTCTTCCACCCGTGTTAATAATTGTCGTTTCGTATAAAGTTCTCATTGGTAGTATTCCTCCAGTCATTTATATCTTACACGATCTATGTTACGATATATCGTGTAAGATGTAAATTAAAAGGCTCACTAAGAAAAACGCGTAGCGTAAAGATAGCTGTAAACTTATAAATTCTTATCTTGTAAGAAAACCGCATAGCCGTCTTTTATTACCTGAAACACCAGGTTAATGTGGCAATGCAGTTTCTTTGACCTATTTGTTTATGTAGTGTTACGCTTCTCAGCGAAAAGCAAAAAGAACAGATCCAAAAAGGAGGAATTTTAATGGAACCATTTACTCAAAAAGAAATTCACTTGGTCAATCGACCAGAAGGTATGCCTTCAAAAGAAGATTTTGAATTTAGAGAAAAAGAACTTTCTTCTCTTCAAGAAAATGAAGTTTTGTTGAAAACACTATACCTATCCGTTGACCCTTACATGCGCGGTCGCATGAAAGATGTAAAATCGTATATAGCTCCGTTCCAATTAAATGAAGCAATTACAGGTGGGGTTCTCGCTGAAGTTATAGAATCACGTTCTGCTTCTTTTAAACAAGGAGATATTGTTAACGCCAACCTTAACTGGGCAGAATATAACGTAGCAAATGAAAACTCAGTTCGGAAAGTTGATCCATCAGTTGCTCCAATCACAACCACTTTAGGTATACTAGGTCTGACAGGCTTAACCGCTTATTTTGGTTTGCTAGATATTGGTAAACCTCAGCCAGGTGAAACCGTCGTCGTTTCCGGTGCAGCGGGAGCAGTCGGATCCGTGGTAGGTCAAATTGCGAAGATCAAGGGAACTAAAGTAGTCGGAATTGCAGGCTCTAATGAAAAAATAGATTATCTATTAAATGAACTCGGTTTTGATGCCGCAGTCAATTATAAAAAAGATAGCTTTAAGGAAGATTTAGAGAAAGCGTTACCGAACGGTGTCGATGTTTATTTTGACAATGTCGGAGGAGATGTATCTGATGCTGTTATTGAACAACTCAATAATAAAGCGAGAATCTCCTTGTGCGGAAGTATTTCCTCATATAATACAGAAGGGGAAGACATTGGCCCTCGCATGCAATGGAAATTCATCAAAACAAGCTCGATGATGAAAGGTTTTACACTTGGGGACTATGCTCAAGACTTCCCAACAGGTGCTGTACAGCTGGCTAAATGGCTGGCAGAAGGCAAGTTGAAATATGAAGAGACAATCGTAGACGGTTTTGAAAATACACCTGAAGCGTTCTTTGGTTTATTCAAAGGAACGAACATAGGCAAACAATTAGTTAAAGTAGCGGATCCTGAATTCGCAAAACTATAAATTTACGGTATGAATTTAGATGGATGTGACAAAGGTCTTTTAGCCTTCTATCGCATCTTTTTTTTCTTTAAATGAATAACTTGGGTGGGGAAACACGCCAGCGGAAAAGCATGAACATTTCGTTTTATGAAAAATCTAGTATACTTGGTATACATTCACTTTTCCAAAACTAAACTTAGTATAGAAAAGGGGTAATCGGTATGTATGAGCTGAAAACGAAAGAAAACGATAAAAGTGTATTGGCGTTTATTGAAAAAGTCGACAGTAAAACGAAACAAGAAGATGCTTTCCGGCTGTTGGACATTTTCACGGAAACGACAGGTTACCAAGCAAAGATGTGGGGAGAGAGTATCATTGGATTTGGTACCTATCATTATAAATATAAATCGGGGCATGAAGGTGATGCGCCTTTAGTTGGTTTTTCACCTCGAAAAGCTAAAATTAGTTTATATTTTGCAACTGGAGATACACTACGAGAGGATTTATTAAAAGATTTTGGAAAACATACAACTGGGAAGGCGTGTGTTTATATTAATAAGGTTGCAGATATTGATGTTGATGTGTTAAAAGCTCTAATTACTCAATCTGTCACGTTTTTGAATGAAACCTATCCTAAAAATAAAGCTTAGAAAAGAAAGATTACATGTCTCAAGCAACGGAAAGCCTTTTTTGAGAGTCTAAATCTATATTATTTGAGAGGAGTTTTTACATGAATGCTTTTAATTCAAGACAGGAAGTTCCGGAAAAAGAAAAATGGAATTTAAACGATATTTATTCTTCACTTGAGGAATGGGAGCAGGACTACGACAAAATAGAAAAACTAACAGAAGAACTACATACATTTGATGGAAAGATTGAAGACGGCAATGATCTCTATGATTATTTGCACAAAGAGGAAATCGTCGAGTCATTGTTTGGGAAAGTATTTGTATTTGCAAAACTGAGCGGTGATATCGACACAAGGGAAACATTAGCGCAATCGTTAACGGAAAAAGCTAGTCAACTTGGTGTGAAAATTAGCGCGGCCACGTCCTTTTTTACTCCGTTCCTTTTAGGATTAGATAAGAGTACACTTGAAAGCTTTCTACGCGAAGATTCACGCTTAGATTATTTTAAAGAAGATTTGTACGATGCTTTTCGTTATAAAGAGCATGTTCTGAGCAAAGAAAAAGAAGAACTTTTATCTCAATTGGGGGAAACATTATCTTCTCCAAGTCGCACGTTTGGAATGATCAACAATGCAGATATTAAGTTTGGCGAAGTGACAGATGAAGATGGCAATAAAAAAGAACTTACTCGCGGTATGTACTCCAAATTGATGGAGGATGAGGACCGCAGTAAGAGGGAAGAAGCTTTCAAAGCTTATTATGTGCCTTATGTACAGCTCAAAAATTCCATCGCTTCGACGCTTTCCTCGGCAATTAAAAATAACGTGACTCTGTCAAAAGTTAGAAGCTATCCTTCTGCGTTGGAGAAATCATTATTTGGAAAAAAGATAACGAAAGAAGTATACATGAACCTAATTCAGACAACAAAAGATAATTTGAAATCCATGTATCGATATACTGAATTACGCAAAGAAACTTTAGGTGTCGAAGAGTTAAAACAATACGATTTAGGGGTGCCGTTAGTAACCGGAGTGAAAGAAGACATTCCTTACGAGGAAGCATATGAAACAATGTTAGATGCTCTTGCTCCACTTGGAAAGGACTATATAGAAGTTTTGAAGGAAATGAAAAATGCCCGTTACATTGATGTCCGGGAAACTCCTGGTAAAAGGTCTGGAGCTTTTAACTTAGGGCTATACGGCATTCATCCATTTATATTATTAAATCATCAGGATGATATTAACAGCTTATTTACGTTAGCACATGAAATGGGTCACGCAATGCATAGTTATTATTCAAACAAACACCAACCTCAAATCACAGCAGGCTATACGATTTTTGTTGCAGAAGTTGCTTCAACAGTAAATGAAGTGCTGTTAATCAATTATTTATTAAAAAATGCAAAAAGTGAAGAATACCGCAAATATTTATTAAATCACTTTATGGACCAGTTTAAAGGAACGTTTTTCACGCAAGTCATGTTCGCTGAATTTGAAATGAAAACTCATGAACGTGCGGAAAACGGGGAGTCCTTAAATGCAGAAGCCTTTAGTGAACTGTATGAAAAACTATTCCAGGAGTATAACGGTGATGCACTCGTTTTACAAGAGGAAACAAAATACGGCTGGGCAAGAATTCCACATTTTTACCGACCTTTTTATGTGTATCAGTACGCAACTGGCTTCGCAGCAGCCATATCGATTGCAAACAAGATTCTGAGCGGCGATGAAGAAGTTCTGGAAAACTATCTTGCATTTTTAAAAAGCGGAAGTTCGGATTATCCAATCGAACTGTTGAAGAAAACTGGAGTCGACTTAACAAGTCCTGAACCTATCGAAGATGCACTCAGCCTTTTCGCTGAGTTAGTAGATGAATTTTCAAAATTATAAATGGTTAATTAGCACCCTGTAGATTGGAATCCTTCTATAGGGTGCTTTACTTTGTATTTTTAGGTGTCCTCGAGTGTTTCCTATGTATAGGCTTAAGTTCCACATTATATGTACTTAAACATGAACGTGTTTATTAAAGAATGAGAAACAGTGAGTGGTATGATATTTATTGCTATTATTAATTCATTTGAAAAAAATGAAACCTGTTTGCTATTTATTCGTCTTAGCAGTAGAAAAGAAAACGGGGTGAGGATAATTTGGATGAATTGGACAGGAATGATCTTGTTCTGTTAGGAGATAAAGATTTATGGCTTGAAGGCATCATGGATCAATATGGAGAAAGGTTGACGAAATTAGCTTATAACTATGTCAAAGATTGGGGTATTGCTGAAGATGTCGTTCAAGATGTATTTATTACCTGCTATAAGCAATTTGATGAGATAGATAAAGTTATTTCATTCAAGGCATGGATTTTCAGGATGACAATTAATAAATGCAAAGATGTTCTAAAAAGTTCTTTTATTAAAAAAATAGTTTTTAATAAAGGTATCTTTGATAGATTATCATCAAGTGTCTTGTCTCCAGAAGGTCTAACCATAAAACGAAACGAGGAAGAAGTATTGTCTAAGTGTATACTTTCCCTTCCAATTAAATATCGGGAAATTATCATTCTATATTATTATGAGGATTTATCCGTTTTGGAAATTAGTGTCATGTTGAAAATGAATGGAAATACGATTAAAACTAGACTGAATCGAGGCAGAGACAGATTGAAAATTAAACTTGAAAGGGGGAGAATTTAGTGGAAGATAAACTTCAAAATTTACGTAAAGCTATGGATTCCACGACTCACAATGGAAAACATTTCACAGAAGTTCAAAAAGCAAAGATCAAACAAAAGATTCGTTCCGTAAAAACTTCAGAAAGTCACGAGCCAAAAAAACATATGGTTTTCGGATTTACTGCTGCTGCGTTAAGTATTCTCGTTTTATTAGTTTCAACAGAATTCATGATAACACCTTCAATTAAAGAGCCTAATGATGGCTCTACTCAAGCACTAATTGATGACTGGGAGATCAGAAATGAGTATGAAGAGAATGGGGAAGTGTTATTTAGTGTATATCCAGATCCTGGACTTTCTGCTGAAAAACCATACGGCTATCTGTTTAACTTTACCGCTCCATTTGACACCTTTGAAGGAAAAGAGTTGGCCATTTATGCAGTTCATAAGGAGACTGGCGAACGGATAACTGTCTTAGCACCAAATAAGGTAGTCAATCCACCCTCTGGTTATTCAAGTTTGGAACGTTTTACGACGAATTTTGCAGTCCCGGCTGGTGGGATTTGGAAGTATGAAGTTTTTGTAGATGATCAATTGTACGGCAATGTTATTGTTTCAGTTAGAGAAAAACAATATGAAGAAAGAGAAGAAGCACCAATCAATAAAGATTGGGAAATCACCCCAACTTTTACCGTGAAGACAGAAAATGGAGAAAGAGTGTTTCAAGGTATTGAAGGAGAAATCGCCTTTATGGAAATGGAATTTAAAGTGGGTCAAGAAGGGAAGACAAGATGGTTCATCTGGGGGGAAGATTTACAAGAAGTTAATCGAGAAAACCTTGTGGTAATTGCTACTCATAAAGACTCACAGGAAGAAAAAGTAGTAATAGATTCGAATCACTGGGAAGTGAGTAATCCTGAATATGAAGATGAAAGTTTTAAGTCGATTTTAGGTGCACAGGCGTCTCAACATGCTGTTTTTTCATTACCATCTTCGGGCCTGTGGAGGTTAGATGCCTATGTTGGTAAAAAACATTATCGAAGTATTATTGTAGAAGTGGAAAAGTAAATGTCTTCATTAAATTCGAAAAATGCGAGGGAAATTCCCTCGCAATTCTATTTACATAATTGATGATATGAGAAATCCGCCAAATGCTCCTGTTAAAACTATAACCCATGGTGGGAGTTTCCAAAACACAAGCATGCTGAATAATATGGCTGCAAAGGCAAAATCTATCGCAGACAAAATGGAACTCGTCCATATTGGTGAATAAAGGGCAGCAATTAATATTCCAACAACCGCTGCGTTCACACCCATTAAGGCAGCTTTGATTTTTGGGTTCTTACGCAACGAATTCCAAAATGGTAAAGTACCTAAAATTAATAGAAAAGCAGGTAAGAAAATAGCAATCGTTGCGAGTATACCACCTTTCCATCCATTGATCATCGCACCAATATATGCGGCAAAAGTGAACAATGGCCCCGGCACCGCTTGGGCAACTCCATACCCCGCGAGGAATTCTTCTTCTGTTAGCCATCCGGTTGGGACGAATTCTCGTTCGAGTAGCGGCAAGACGACGTGCCCACCACCGAAAACAAGAGCACCAGAACGGTAAAAGCTGTCAAACATCGCTATCCAGTTGATGTTAGTCATTTCCCTAAGGATCGGTAATGCAATAAGGAAACCAAAGAATAACGTTAAGGAAATGAAAGCGAAACGATGGGATATAGGGAAATGAACGTCATCTTTTTTTTCATCAATTGGTTGATTTTTATACATAAGAAACCCTAGTAATCCAGCTAGTAAAATAACACCCACTTGTGTAAAGGCAGTTTGCCATAATAAAGTAACTACGATGGCAAAAAGAGCGATTGTTTTCCGTTTAACGTCCGGTGTTAAGTTTTTCGCCATTCCTAAAATGGCATGTGCAACAACTACAACCGCGACAATTTTTAAACCCTGAATCCATCCTGCTTCTGTAAATCCTAAACTGTGAAGCAGAAGAGCAAAAATGATTAGTGCAACGACGGAAGGAAGCGTAAAACCAAGAAATGAGATAATGCCACCTAACACGCCAACTCTCATGACTCCTATTCCAATGCCAACTTGACTGCTTGCCGGGCCAGGGAGGAATTGACATAAGGCTACTAAATCTGCGTAACTCTTTTCGTCCATCCATTTTCTTCTGCGAACGTATTCTTCATGGAAATAACCTAAGTGAGCAATTGGACCACCAAACGATGTGAACCCGAGTCTAGTGGATATCATAAGTATTTCTAATAGTGATTTCAGCTTACGTTCTAGTTGATCTGGCATAGATTCACCTTCTTTGTTTTGCTGTTCTATTTTATATCATACAAAAGTTTTATTCCTGACTTCAACATAAAATGATATATTCTACAGCAATGTCTTGGAGCAAAATATCATGGACAGAAACGTTCATTTTAACAGTATCAGAGTCACTGAGTTCAAACAACGATAACATCAACTATAAATATAAAGTTTCTGTAAAGAGAGGAAAAGGGGTCAGCCCCCCCATATATTGGATGTTCAGGATTCCCTGATGCTAGAATTTTGAATTTGCTTTGACGTAAGGTTGTGGAACAAATATGATAAAAGAAAAAGTACTGGTTGAGAATTGAAACCAAGGTAGGGTGTTAGAATGAAAATTTTATTGGTAGAAGATGACAAAACGATTGCGTCTGGATTAGAATATTCTCTAAAGCAGGACAATTATGAAACGCTGCTTTGTCCGAATGCTGCCTCTGCGAAAAAAGTAATCAGTGAACAATTGGCAGAGATTGATTTATGTTTATTTGATTTGTCGTTACCAGATGGCAGTGGTTATGACTTGTGTGCGTTAGTCAAAAAGCAATGGACATACCAGTCATTTTTTTAACGGCATTCGATGATGAAGTAAATGTGGTGATGGGGCTTGATATGGGAGCGGATGATTACATTTTCCGAATAAGAGAGTTACTATCACGGATGAAGTCGGTGTTACGTCGCTATAACAAGCAAATACACGCTCAACCTAAAACAATCATTGATATAGATCATATTCAAATTAACACGCTCGAGGGAAAAGTCTATAAACATGGTGAGGAAGTGTTGATGACAGCATTGGAATATCGACTTTTACTCATTTTTGCGAGTCATATTGGACAAGTTCTTACAAGAAACCAACTTTTAGAACGAATTTGGGATGTTGCCGGAGACTTTGTCAACGATAATACACTTACTGTCTATATCAAACGATTACGGGATAAACTTGAAGATCATCCGCAAACCCCGACGCTTATAAAAACAGTACGTGGGATGGGTTACAAGGTAGGTGATTAATATGTTACGTAATAGAGAAATTCAACGGCTTATGCTTATCCTGATAGTGATCAGTTTGCTAGCAACGATTTTAGCAACGATAATTGTATCAATACCAGCAGCTGTTACCGTCTTAATCACGTCTATTCTTCTTATCACCTGCTGCCTTTGTTTCACAAGCTGGCGCTATCGTGAAATAGAGAAACTATCCAGTTATTTACACCGCATTAGTAATGGCGAATACAGCCTGGATATTCGTGATAATCAAGAGGGTGAACTTAGCATTTTAAAAAATGATATATATAAGGTGACATTGAGGCTTTCGGAACTAGGATCGAAATTAGAAGAGGATAAAATAAAGTTAACAAACGCCATTTCCGATATTTCACATCAGCTAAAAACACCACTGACATCGATGATGATGATGGCGGATTTATTAAGTGATCCTAATCTCCAAGAAGCAAAGAGAGAAGAGTTCAAACATAACATTCGTCTCCAATTGGAAAGGATAGAATGGCTGGTGTCATCTTTATTGAAACTGTCAAAAATAGATGCGGGAACTGCTCCATTTAAAAAAGAAAACGTTTCCGTCCAAACGCTGATTGAAAAAGCTATTGAACCTGTGTTAATCCCGATGGATATCAAGCAACAAACATTAGATGTCGATCAAGACGAGACGATTTTCTTTGTTGGAGATCTAAAATGGACGACAGAGGCAGTGATTAATATATTAAAAAATTGTGTCGAGCACAGCCAAGAAGGCGGAACGATTAAACTTTCATTTTCAGAAAATGCACTATTCACAGAAATAGTCATTGAAGACAATGGGATTGGTATACCAAAGGAAGATCTTCCTTATATTTTTAAACGGTTTTACAAAGGGAAAAATGCAGGAGATGATAGTGTTGGAATCGGACTTGCGATGGCTTACAGCATTATCACACGTCAACAGGGAGACATTGAAGTTACTAGTGAGAAAGGTAGAGGGACTCGCTTTAAAATTAAGTTTTATAAACAAATCATTTAATAATTTTCCGCGGAAAACTGGTGCATAGAGCGATCGAGTCTCTCTCTTTGAAGTAAAACAACAGCTTTTACAAAGGCCTCTGAAACAAATTGTAGTGTAGTTTAGGTTAAGTGACTAAACTGTCACAATCGAGTCACGTGAAAGTCACTTTAGGCAGATAAACTAGCAGTAAGATCTAACAATGGAGGTTTTACAAATGGATATTTTACAAATTAATAATCTGTCTAAAGTTTATGGTAAAGGAGAAACAGCGGTTAAAGCATTAGATGACATATCATTTTCTGTTAAAAGAGGAGAATTTGTCGTAATCATCGGTCCATCGGGTTCTGGAAAATCGACCTTATTACACTTACTAGGTGGTGTCGATCGACCTTCAAGTGGAAAGATTCTTGTTGAGGATACGGATATTTATGAGCTAAATGAAACACAGTTAGCTATTTTCAGACGACGTCAAATCGGGTTAGTCTATCAGTTTTATAACCTCATACCTATTTTAACAGTAGAAGAAAACATTACGCTTCCTGTCTTGCTGGATCAACACAAAGTAGATAGAAAGCAACTTCAGAATATCGTTGCAAGTTTAGGGTTGGAGAATCGTCTTTCCCATTTGCCGAACCAACTATCTGGAGGACAGCAACAACGTGTGTCGATTGGACGTGCGTTGATTAGTAACCCTGCGGTCATGCTTGCGGACGAGCCGACTGGAAATTTGGATAGTAAAAATAGCAGTGAAATCATGGAGCTATTAAAAATGTTCAATAAAACGTATAATCAAACACTTATAGTTATTACCCATGATGAACGAATTGCTACTCAGGCAGACCGCGTGATTTCAATTGAAGATGGAAGGATTGCCAAAAATGAGGTGATCCGTCCGTGAACATCATAAACAAGCTTACAGTAAGACATTTAAAAGAAAATAAACGACGAACGCTTGTAACAATTATTGGCGTTATCATCTCTGTAGCCATGCTAACTGGGGTTGCTACACTTGGAGTATCATTCCTGGATTTAATGAGAAAAGAAGTGATTGCCACAGATGGCGAATGGCATGTGCAATATAAAAATGTGAATCAAGAGCAATTAAAAGCGATTGAAAATGACGAATCAACTAAAGAACTGATTATCTCCAACGACCGTGGGTATGCCAAGTTAGAAGGCTCAAAAAATGAAAACAAGCCGTATCTCTTTATTAAAGATTACAATCAACAAGGTTTAGAGCAGTTTCCAATTGTATTAAAGGAGGGACGGCTTCCTAAAGCAGAGAATGAAATTATTATTTCAGAGGCGATAAAAGATAATGCTAATGTAACGATCGAAATTGGTGAAGAGCTTCCTTTATCTGTAGGAACTAGATATTTAGAAGGTGAAGAGTATATTTTATCTCAGCAGGATCCGTTCCAAATAGGTGAAGAAGAAAATTATCTTGGGGAAACTTTGCAAAATGAGTCAGAAGAAATGTTTACAGTTGTTGGTACAATCGAACGTCCAACATGGGAACCTCCCTCGTCACCAGGATATACCGTAATTAGCTATATGAATGAAAGCATGGTAAATTCAACGAACACTGTGGATGTTGTCGTTGTTTTAAACAAAGTGAGCAGATCTCTTTATAAGCATTCTGAAGAATTAGCGCACCAACATCATATTGAAGCAGTTCATTATAACGATGAATTACTCCGTTTATACGGAGTATCTGATAACAGTGATTTGCTATGGACGATGTATTCGTTAGTAGCCATTATCATGTCTGTCATAATTATTGGTTCAGTTTCATTAATTTATAATGCCTTTGCGATTAGTGTGTCGGAACGCTCAAGACACTTGGGGATGCTGTCGAGTGTAGGAGCTACGAAAAAACAGAAGCGAAACTCTGTATTTTTTGAAGGAGCAATTATTGCAGTAATCAGTATTCCAGTTGGCATTGTTGCTGGTCTTGCAGAGATAGCAATTACGTTTTCATTTATTAACTCCTTGATCGCAGAAGCACTGAATGCTACGCATGATCTTGAAGTAGTTGTCACTCCAGGATTGATTTTAATAGCAAGTGCCGTTTCATTGCTTACAATTTTTATTTCAACATACCTTCCTGCTCGCAAAGCATCAAAGGTTTCAGCTATTGATGCAATAAGGCAATCACAGGACGTGAAGTTATCTGGTAAAAAAGTAAAAACTTCCAAGCTGGTTCGCAGTATTTTTGGAATAGAAGCAGAAATAGGCTTGAAAAATTTAAAAAGAAATAAAAGAAGATATCAAGCTACTGTCTTTTCACTTGTAGTGAGTATCGTCCTATTTCTGTCGGTCTCCTTTTTTACTTCGAATTTGGAAAAATCAGTGGGACTTTCTCAAGAAACGATTAATTATGATATACAAGTTTTTGGTGGGGAATACGCCGAAGAAGATGATTTGGAGTCATTAACGACGCTTGACTATGTCACGGAATCTAGTATCGTTCAAGAAATTCAAATGAGAACTTGGATCGAACAAACGAATATTCCTGAAATATTGCAGGAAAAAGTAAAACAAGATGAAAGTATATTAGAAGATGGAGAATACCCTTATAATATCTATTTACATGGGCTTGATGAAGAAAATTTTCAAACGTATGCTGAACTAGTAGGGTTAGATGTTAAGAAATTAGAAAATCAAGAAAATCTGCCGGCAATCGTGATAAATAAGATCTCCTTTCGTGATCCTGTCTCAGGAAAATTTGTTGAGTCAGATGCGATTAGCGTCGAACCGGGAAAGATGATTGATTTATTTTCCTTCGATTTCGATAGTGAGGAAACGGAGTTTATAAATGATATAGAGATCATGGCCTTAACCGACCAGACGCCAATGGGTATTGATGCAACACGGGTTGGTACTTTAGATATTGTTGTTTCTCAAAAAACGATCGATGAATTGCTCACAAATCACGAAAATTATTCTATGAATAGATATTTGTATATGAATAGTTCAGATCCAATGGCAACCCAGGAAGAAAGGTAGTAACTTTACTAGATGGAGAAAATATACTCGAATATAACAGTATTTTTGAAGCTGATAAAGAATTAGTTCAAACGACGAGACGCCAAATTGAAGTTGCGGACCTGTTAGTTGTAAATAAGCTTGATTTAATTACAAGCTCTTATAAAGAAAAAATCACAAAGGCAATCCGTAAACGGAACTCAGTATCCCCATTACTTTTTACGACGTATTCGGAAATTGATGTAAACGGTTTGCTTGAAGGAATCACAGAAGTCAATAAAGATAAATTTTATGCAAATAGGCGAACTCCATACCCTCATATACATGGAAATAGTGTCTCTTTTTCACGCATTAATACACTAACTCTTTCTGTAAACGAACCTATGAAGTCATCAATAGTAGCAAAATTTCTAAAAAGATGGCACCCTAATTTATTACGAGCAAAAGGATATCTATTTGTAAATGAAAATTGTTATTTATTACAGCATGTCATGAAAAGAAGCTACTGGGAGCCGACTGATTATAGGGGAAGAAACTATCTGGTACTGATTGGTATTGATCTAAATATCGACGAAATTCAAAAAGAGTGGGCTAAACTAAGTTTAAAAGTAGGCTCGTAAAAGAAGATGATTGTTCAGTAGCAGTGATAGAGAAAATAGAATTACTTTTAGGGTCAACAGTACCATTATCTAATAAATAAAAAGAGTAGGACCGCGTTTTCTTTTTAAAAGAAGGGGGCGTTAGTCGCTAAGCATTTTTCTTAATAAGACACTGCGCATTCCTCTAAATCGTAATTACTTTGATTTATCTGCATGTTACTAATCTTGTCCACATATATTTTCCTGTAAATAGATATATGTGGAGGCATTTATGATGAAACGTATAAAACAAAATCTTGCGGAAGTAGCCGGAATTCTTGTGCTCGTCTTCGTTTATTATTTTATGATATTAAATGAACGATTGATGATGGAAAGTCTTTTGTTTCCTCCATCACTGCTAGCTTTTAACACTATTTTTCTCAGTATTTTAATTGAAGCCTTGCCTTTTGTACTAGTAGGTGTTTTTATAGCGGGCATCATCCAGGTTTTTGTTTCTGAAGAGCAACTGAAAAGGTTCATTCCTAGAAATCGAGTGATGACGATCTTGATGAGTTGTTTGGTAGGGGCTTTGTTTCCAGCGTGTGAGTGTGGAATTGTCCCGATTGTTAGAAGATTAGTATCTAAAGGAGTCCCTATTTTTGCAGGTGTCGGATTTCTCCTTACTGGACCATTAATAAATCCAATTGTCATTTTTTCTACATATGTAGCTTTTGGTCAGGATCTAAAAATGGCTTTGCAGCGAATGATTCTAGGGTTTATTATCGCATTATTTATTACAGCAATTGTAAGTCTCATTTTTAAACGAAACCAACTTAAAAAATCTACAAATTCAAATGAGTTAGGCTATTCTTCAGCTTCACTTAACCTCTCCTTGCGCTTGAAAGCTATGCTGTTCCACTCTGTCGATGAGTTTTTTGATGTTGCAAAATTTTTAATTATCGGTGCCCTGTTAGCGGCATTCGTTCAGACTTTTATTTCAACACAAGCAATGGTAGATCTCGGGGAGGGAGTTGTATACTCTACCGCAATCATGATGGGACTTGCCTATTTATTGTCATTATGTTCGGAGGCAGATGCCTTCATTGGTGCTTCATTTCGTCATTTGTTTCCAGAAACATCAATACTTGGATTTTTGATTTATGGACCTATGTTAGATTTGAAAAATACGATTATGATGCTAGCTGTATTTAAGTTTCGTTTTGTTATCGTCCTAATGCTTATCATCACTGTGAGTGTGTTCGGTATATTATTAGGTGTTCATCCTTTTCTATGAGGGGGAATAAAAAGTGATCTTTCATCCACAGCAAGTATTAAAAGCATTGATATTAGCCTTATTTTCAGGATTTATTATTAGATTGCACCACACAGGGGAAATTAATAGTTTTATCAACCCTCAGTATGCAGCTTTTAGTCAAGTAGCCTCGATCATTTTTTTAGTTCTCTTTTTTATCCAAGTTACGAGAATATTTTTAACGGAAGAACAAGCTGTTGACCATCAATACTGTAATATTTTGGGGTGTAGTCACGATATAGAAGATACGAAGCCCCTGAAAAATAGAATTGGATATGTGATGATATGTCTGCCTCTAGTCACGGGATTTTTTCTCCCGTATAGCGAGTTAGGTGCTGCAGAGGCCATGAACCGGGCTATTTGTTATTCGAGTAGCGAGACACATACAGGACACTCTCACGAAACTTTGGGTACTAAATCAGACGACATCCTGAAAGAAATGATCGATCAGCCAATCCTGTCCCTTGATCATTCAAATTTTAGTGATTATACGAATGCTATCCAAACATCGCCAGAGCTTTTTGTTGGAAAACGAATTAATATGGAAGGTTTTATATTCAGTGATAAAGCTGTTGCCAATGGTCATCCAATGTTGGCAAGATTTATTGTGACACATTGTGTGGCAGATGCACATGTCACTGGGGTGGTATTGTCGAGTAGTGATAAGAGTTTGGAAAAGGAAAAGGGTTGGATAAGCGTACGCGGGATAATTGATGTACATCAATTGGAAGGGCAATTAGTTCCGTTTATACATGTGCAACAATGGAACAGTATCGATGAGCCAACAGAACCCTATGTATATCCATGATTAATAAAGGATAAATTTTGAAATAATAACACTAATTGTAATCATTTTGAGTTTAACTAGGAGGTCTGTTTTATGTATGAATGGGCAATTATTGGTGGAGGAATTCACGGATGTACAGTTGCTAACTTTTTGCTAGCCAAAGGCTTAACGACAACTAGTAAGTTATCAGTCATAGATCCGCATTCTGAACCATTACACATGTGGAAACGAAATACAAAGTTGATTGGTATGGAATATCTTCGTTCCCCATCTGTTCATCATATTGATTTGGACCCTTTCAGTCTTCAGAAATATCAAGAAAATAATCATGACAGGAAAGAACTTTATGGCAACTACAAGAGACCATCCTTAAATTTATTTAACGACCATGCGGATAAAACATTGGAAAATGTCAATATCCATCGTTCTTGGCACCAAGGAAAAGTTAGTCATGCATCAAGGAAAGGAGACGGATGGAGAATTATTACGGAATTAGGGAATGAAGTTTTCACTAAAAATATAGTGATCGCTATAAGCCTCAATCATCAGCTAAAAATACCTGAGTGGGTAGCTTCATTAAAATCTGCAAGAGATAATATCTATCATGTGTACGATAAGAGTTTGACAAGCCTAGAAAATGTTTCAGGACCAGTAACGGTTATTGGTGGAGGAATTACAGCCCAGCCGCCCACGCTGCAATTAAATTAACGGTTCCTTATCCGGGTCAAGTAACATTACTAAAAAGACATCCCTTTCGTATTCATTCTTTTGATAGTGATCCTGGCTGGTTAGGACCAAAGAACTTGATCTCTTTTCACAGAGAGAGAGACTACAGCAAACGTCGAAGTCTAATAAATGAAGCGAGACATAAAGGTTCTTTACCTCGAGAACTTTATAATAAATTAGCTAGATTAGAGAAAGAAAACAAACTTTGTATAAAAAATGGCGAAGTGGTGGTTGGAGAAAGAATCGATGATAAAGAAACAGTATTACATTTGAAAGGCGGAAATAGCCTTACCACGAATTCAGTTATATTAGCAACAGGTTTCACCCCTTCGCTGCCAAATGAAGCGTGGCTAACTAATTTAATAAATTCGGAGGGACTGCAATGTGCAAAGTGTGGTTATCCCATCGTTCAATCCTCCCTAGAATGGTGTGAACATTTATATGTTGCAGGACCATTAAGTGAATTGGAATTGGGGCCAACTGCCAGAAATATTTCTGGAGCTAGGAAAGCAGCCGAGCGGATTTTGTTAAGTGCAACTTAAACATATTGAAAAAGGACAGTGAACTTTTACCGCCCTTTTTCGATGTATTATGTTAGATTGTCCATCGGTCTACCACAATAGCAACTAAATGCCAATCATTTTCATGCTCTTCAAAAGCAAGAATGAGATTTGCCCAATTCATTCCGATTTCATCATCAGGTGACACAAAATATTCAATAAAGTGTGCCTCTGGATAAGCTTCTTCTACGTTTACAATCGTATTTCCCCGTGATTTAGTCTCATTATAATTCACTTCCGAGGCCGATCTCGAGAAATCTCGAATATAAATATACTCTTCATAGTATTCGGCGGGAGTGAGTTCTATGGGGTGACCGCTCCCGTCTTCTGATCCCCAATTATATTCTTCGCTGTCCTCCATAAAATTCCGCAGTTCTTCTTTTGTGAAAGTTAGATGATCATTTTTATCCACGTAACCGTATGGAGAGAACTGGACACCTTTTTCTGGATGAGCATGAATCGCAACTGTCCCAAAGTCTTCGCTTTCCAAGCCAATGACCACGGAATCTGCTTTCTCCTGGATAACTTCGTAATCGGAGTTGCCATTGGCGGACTCATTGGTATCTTCCTCGGTTCCGCTTTCTAATTGATTACTTTTCTCTTCAATTTCTTCTTCGATATTACTGAGTTCATTTTCTGCTTTTTGAAGTTCAGCCACTTTAGTCTTTATTTCTTCTTGAAGATCATTAAGTTCCTCTTCTTTTTCTTCTAGTTGTTCAGAATTATTTTCTTCAATATTGACCGTGTTATTCTGCTCATTACTCTCTGCAGTGTTATCCTCTGAAGATATATTATTCTGAGTATTATTACCTGCTGAACAGCCAACTAATAAAAACAAGATTAAAAGACTGCTTAAAAGTATAGTTTGTTTATTTATAAGATTAATGATCATAAAAACCTCCTTAAACACCTATGAAATCTTTATTATTTCCACTCTTATCATTTATATAGATCTTTTTCCCTATAAACGCTCAGTGAAACTGGTAATGTTTGGTGAGTAGATTTCTAAAAATTATGACACAAAAATAATATTTAGCTATATTTCTTCGTTAGTTATTATTTTTTTCCGAAATAAAACAATCCTAGTAACATCCAGAACGCAGTAACAATGCTGGCAAAGATAAGTATTGCGACTGGACCAAATTGTGCAACGAGAGGCATGGCGGCTGCCGTGAATAATCCACCTCCGACAAGCGGTTCAAAGAGAATTTGTTTGTAACCGAACCCTTCTAATGCAGGTGTTCGGTTATTAGGATCTACAACTTTCATAAGTAGCAAGCCTGTAGCTGTGATTCCTGTCGCTTGACCGAAGTCTCCAATTCCTCTTTCAAACCAATAAGATGGAATCATTTTTGGGGCAAGGACTAGAAACGCAAATACATTCCAAATAATTCCCGCCAAAGCTAATGATACAAAAGTAATGATATTTTCGCCGATAACTTCTAGAGAGATCGTACCAATTGCAGCGACAATTAAAATATCCAGTGAAAGACCGCCAATGCGGTTAATTAATTTCGGTCAATAATCCTAAACTTATCGTAACGTTGGGAAAGACCTTGCACAATAATTCCTCCAGCCATAGCAAGTGGGAAGAGAGGGACATAGATTAGTAAATAAGTATCTGTGAGAGGACCCCAAGTGACAGATTCTAGCCAGATTAATGCTTCCAACAGGAGAATCCCGACTCCGATTGAAACTCCAACATAGGCAATGTGTATCGAAAGGGGCTCGATAGATTCAGGTCTGGTGGTAATGTCAGCGCCTGAATCGCGCTCATCAAAATCAATAATTCCGTGCTGACCATCCATCGAAACTTTACTTCCACCTTTAAGCTCTTCAGTACGACCAGTCCGCGCTCCCCAATTTATAAGAATGATACCAATAATAACGCCACTCAAAATACCGACTGTAGCTAAACCAATTGCCATGTCATAGCCTTCTGCAAAACCTAATTCTTCAAACGTATTCCCTAAACCAGCGGCAGTTCCGTGTCCACCAACGAAACTAATTTCTATAAGCGTACCAGCTAGTGGATTGACCCCGAACATAGGTGTTAATAACAAGAGAACGAGTAGTAAACCTACAACATACTGTCCCCACGAGACCATTTGCCCCATAGCAACTTGAGGTCCGCCAATGTCCCATACTTTTTTCAAGCTTGGTAAAGCTTTTCCTAGAAAAAGGCAGGCAAACACGATATTAATAAAAAGATTAGGAAGGGTAGACCACACAGAGAGAATATTTTCTGTTAGTAGCCCTTGTGAAAACATACCTTCACCAGCAAATAGTGAAAACAATCGTCCAAACACCTCAGGACCCACTAATAGTGCTATGAGTCCTGCGATAATGGAGGACGGAAGAAAAATATTCTGAAGTAACGGAGTAAAAACACGCAGCCATTTACCAATGACAATAAATATGGATAATACGACAAAACTAAGACCGACTAACTCCGATGACATGAAAATAAACCTCCTTTATAAATGAGTTTTTAAAGTTACTAATTGGATTTAAAAGGCTACTTTGACTTATTATGCAGGGAAAAGTAATATAAATACTCACTACCCACTGATCTTGCCGAAAAAACATAGATAATGAAGCCACCCCTTCGGACATTAATTCGATAAGGAACAATGTTCACAGAAAGGGAGCAATCATTCTTCAAAACAACTTTGAATGATTAAAAGAGGCAGGAAGAGACTGTTGTATTAAAACTAGTCTTATTTATAACTACTAGAATAATATATTCATAAGAGGGGGTTATTTTGTGATTACAGTTAATACTGCTTTCATTCCAGGTTTTGAAGTGATGGAGGTATTGGGCATTGCTCAAGGAAATGTTGTGCAATCGAAACATGTTGGAAGAGATATCATGGCTGGCTTAAAAACGATTGTAGGCGGAGAAATTAAAGGGTACACAGAAATGCTGACTGAGGCGAGAAATATTGCTTATAATCGGATGGTCAAACAAGCTGAAGATATGGGAGCAGACGCCATTTTTAACGTAAGATATACCACATCTCAAGTGATGCAGGGAAGTTCAGAACTCCTAGCCTATGGAACTGCTGTTAAAACGGTGAAAGTTTAAATCATAGTTGATTTGCTGCTGTTCAGATCAAAAGAAAGGCAAGGGCTTCTCAGCTCTACTTGCCTTTCTTAATTCATTTTAGTTTAGTTAGTAGGTTTTCAAGTATAATAGCTTTTAGTCATTTCTTCCATCACCCAATTGGTTCGTGAACCTGTTTCACCAGTGCTTGGGCACTCTCCGTCATTGCGTAATTCATCGACAATAGTTTGAATGAGAGGCTGTTGAATATGTGTTGGACGCTCAAATTCCCATTCTTGTTTACCTGAACCGGTAGTCAATTGAACAGGTTCGTGACCAAACGTGGAAAATACAAGTTTTCCCTTAGTACCAACGATCTCATTCACATCCTCTTTTTCATAAGCTGAAAAGCACCATGTTCCCACACCATGCACACCAGATTCGAATAAATAAGTTCCTGTGACAATATCCTCTGCTTTATAAGCATTCGTTTGGTTTGATGCGAATCCTTTCGCTTCCTCGATAGATCCTAGCAGAAAGTCAAGAATATCAAGTGTATGGCTAGCTACATCAAAAAACAGTCCGCCTCCAGCAATCTCAGGATTTACGCGCCAAGGTTCTTTGTTATCTTTCATTTCTATTGATTTTTGAAATTGTGTTGTTTTCACAAAACAAGGCTTACCAATAGCGCCTTGGTCGATTAATTCTTTAATTTTTAAAAACTTCGGTAGAGCTCTTCGATAGTAAGCTACAAATAGAGGTGTTTCCGTTTCTTTACATACTTTGACCATTTCTACGCATTCCAGATGATTCATCGCCATTGGCTTCTCTACGTACACGGGCTTTTTGTATTTCGCAGCTAGTAACGTATATTCTTTATGGAATGCTGGAGGAGTAGCGATATAAATCGCATCGACGTCAGAATCAGCAACTAATTGTTCTGCATCTCTGTACCATTTAGGAACACCGTGACGAGAAGCATAATCCTTGGCTAATTCACCATTTCTTCTCATTACAGCGGTGAGATTTGAGTGACTAATTTTTTGAAAAGCAGGTCCACTTTTCACTTCGGTTACGTCTCCGCAACCGATAATTCCCCAATGAATGTCTTTTTGCACGTTAATCACCCTTTCTGTTTCTATTCTACCAAAAAAGGAGTATCCCGTCGCTAAACGTTGATATTTATTGGATGTAAATTTCACAAATAAATTAAAGTCTCTTCGTATTTAACAATTGATAGAAAAACACTTTTGGAAATACATGTTAAAATTAAAGAGATTCATTTTAGGATGTGATGAAATCACTCGGAATTTTGATGTTTAAAAACCCATGAATCAAAGGAATATAAGAGATAGTAATTTTGAAAACAAAAGGAGGGTGTTTAAGATGTCGGTATCGATAACGATTGTATTGCTATTTATAGGTTATATTATTTTCGCAATTGATAAAAAGCAAGAGGATTTGCCTGTACCACCAATTCTAGTGATAATAGGTATCGGACTATTTTTCGTTCCCTTTTTCTTGGAAGTCGAAGTAACGAAAGAGATGATATATCATGTTTTTTTACCAGCATTATTGTTTGTTTCAGCGTATCAATTTCCCTTTGCTGATTTGAAAAAGCATGCTGGTATTATCACATTCTTGGCTACAGCAGGAACGTTGCTAATGGTAGTTATATTAGGGGGAATAATTTATGCAGTCAGTTTACCATTTCTTTCTCTATCATTTGTCGGTGCGATGTTAATTGCCTCGATTCTGACACCATCCGATCCAGTCTCTGTTGTGAGTGTGTTGAAAAAATCGGCTAAAGATAACCTTATTGTGGATGTCGTTGAAGGCGAGTCCCTTTTAAATGACGGAACAAGTATTGTCATTTTTACATTTATATTGGGGATATTTATGCAAACCCAAAGCTTGTCACCAGTCGCATTTGTTGGTGATTTTTTATACGTTTCACTAGGCGGAGTAGCAATTGGTCTAGTCTTTGGTTGGTTATTTAGTCAGGCCATTCACTTTACACATCATAAGGAATATCAAGTCATGCTCAGTATTATCTTGGCATATGGTTCCTTTCATATTGCTGAACATTTTGGAGTATCAGGTGTGCTCGCAACCGTATTCGCTGGCATCGTACTCTCTTTTGAGTTTGGTCGCCTTATTAAGGAAGAACATTTCCGCGAAGCTCTGGACGGATTTTGGGGTATCGTTGAAATATCGATTTTATCTATTTTATTTTTAGTCATTGGAATCGTTTCGGCTGACTACCTTTTCTTCGACTATTGGGGACTTGCAATTGTCATTTTCATCGCTTCACTACTTGTAAGATTTCTTATAATCACAGGATCAACGCAACTTATTCCTGCTTGGAATAAGAAAGTCAGTCTCAAAGAATCAGTTCTTATTAGCTGGTCTGGCTTAAAAGGTTCCGTCTCGATTTTTTTAATCTTGTCCCTGCAAGTTGGAAGCAGTCAAGAAATAGATGTAATTATATCTATCACATTTGCTGTTGTGCTTATGTCGTTAATTATTCAAAGTATTGGCGTTCATCCTCTCGCTAAAAAACTGCTTTAATATAAAATTTTATGTCTAGACAAAAAATGATATAAAGGCTTAAAATCGGGAAAATCTACGGCTTTTTCGTCGATTAATGAAATAAGAATTCTATACACTTACCTTTTTATAGTATAAAATTACTAGTAACCGTTTGTTTGGAAGAAGGGAGTGTGTGAAGATGATTATTTTGTTAAGCGACCTTCAAATATTTTTATTAGAAACTTTTAGCATCATTGTTTTTTATTTTATTGTTAGCAGGTTTATTAAAAGGAATCTTCATCCTTGTATAAATGAAGGTTTAATTACACTAGTAGCAGGTACTTCGATCATTTTATGTATGACATTTTCAGTTAATCTAACGGAAGGACATATCTTTGATTTGCGTCAAATACCTTTTATTCTTGGAGCTTTGTATGGTGGCCGAAGAGTGGCGGTTGTGTTATTTGTTATTTTGATATCTTATCGTTTTCTTCTCGATGGTTCAGGATTCTATGGAGCCTTTATCGTCAATTTTCTATTACTGTTTTCCTTATGGTTTATCATTCCAAAATTTTATCAGACCTTTAAGATAGAGAGTAAAGTCAAACTTGCCACCGTAACTGCTTTATTAGGTGTGATGTTTATGGCTCTTTTGGTCTCTCTTTTATTTAGTGAATTAATCGATAGGAGATATATCATATTTATAAGTTTCTTTTCAATAGCACAACCTATTGGTATTATTATGTTTGTTAGTTTTATAGAAAAAGCGAAACAAGATATTATCCTAGCCGGTGAATTAAGACGGCTTGAAAAACTGCAGGCTGTCAGTGATATTGCTGCTAGCATATCTCATGAAGTACGTAACCCATTAACAGTCACAAAAGGGTTTTTGCAATTATTAAGAGAACCAAATCTAACAGAGGAAAAAAGGAGCACATACATTAAGTATTCTTTGGAAGAGTTGGATCGTGCCGAACAAATTATTACTGATTATTTAACCTTTGCTAAACCATCACTTGAAAATATTAAGGTGTTGGAACTTGATAAAGAATTGGACTATATTTTAAAAGTCGTCAATCCATATGCTACTATGAATAATGTTCTTATTGAAGTGAATATAATAAACAATGGGTATGTTACCGGAGAAGCCGAGAAGCTCCATCAATGTTTATTAAATATTATAAAAAATGCCATTGAATCGATCGAACTGGAAGGACAAATAACTATTACAGTGGATGCACGTGATGGAATAGCAAAAATTTTGATTGATGACACAGGTACAGGAATGAGCGAAGAACAAATTAATAAATTGGGGACACCTTATTTTTCAACGAAGGATAAAGGCACAGGTCTTGGCACCATGGTTGTCTTTAGCATTATTAAAGCAATGAATGGAGAAATTAAGGTAGAAAGTGAAGTGGGAGAGGGTACGCGTTTTATAATAACGTTACCGACTACGAATCACAACAGTAAATAAAAAGAAAGTGATTACATAGATTGTTATGAATAGTATTATAGAAGAGCCTTCTTATAAAACTTATGGTAGACTTGAAAATAAAACAGTGAGGACGTTTTGCGATGTTTGATCCAACAATTTTTGATAATTTGAAAGTGGCATTTGAGAATCATGTGTATGATTTAGATAACTTAAATCGGGAGATTGATATTACGAACAGACAGGACCTTCTTGATCTCTCCTTAATGTCCAGAGAATTTGTCATAGAATTTGAATTAGTGGATCAACAGGAAGTGAAGGCAGAGATTGTCCTAGAAGCAACGTTAAAAGATTTGGCATCTGAAATATTAGAGACATCTGGTGAATCTCCCGGCTGCACACTATCTGTGCGTTTTCATATGGTGGTCGAGGATATCGAGGACGAGTGTGAACTTATTGATGAAATTTTAGAAAACATTTGGAAGCCAGACCATCGTCCCGCCCAAACGTTACGTTTCACCTATGGAAACGCTCATAATGAATATAGGAATACCGTAGAAGTACCTTTTAATCATAAAATTAATGAGGATCATATGGATCAAATTCCAGAATTCATTGATCACGTAGTACAGACACTCCATGAATTAAATGAGCTATAAAAAACGAATTTTGAAAATGATCCAGCGATTTAATAGTTAGTTAAAGGCATAGGGCGTGAATCCTATGTTTTTTTATTTGTTAAAAAATGTTTTTGATAAGATAGAGTCACTCACTGAGACTATCTTATCTCAAGGGCACTATTCTCTTTCCATAGTAACATTGGTAATCTCCGTTAGATTTGAATGGCTCTAAACATCATCTTCAACGACACTCAGGATAAGACTTTTCACCTCAAGGTCACTAAATAAACTTTATCCCCATCCTTGCCTGAAATAAAGTCATGAATCGTCCAAATACTTCCTTTTATTAAAAGGAGTTTTGTTATGCCGGAACGAAATATAAAGACAGTGAATGAATATTACAAAGGAGAGGGTAAAATGAATAATCACGAAATTGATTTTAAGTTGTATGGAGACGACATGCAGTTTGTTGAGGTGGAATTAGATCCTGATGAAACGGTAATCGCCGAGGCTGGAAGCTTAATGATGATGGAAGAAAACATCAAAATGGAAACACTATTTGGTGACGGTTCCTCTGAAAAAGGTGGATTAATGAGTAAGTGCTTGGTGCCGGTAAACGAGTGATCACAGGAGAAAGTTTGTTCATGACGACATTCACCAACGAAGGACAAGGTAAAAAACACGTCTCCTTTGCTTCTCCATACCCAGGTAAAATCATCCCAATGGACTTGAGTGAACTGGATGGAAAACTGATTTGTCAAAAAGATGCTTTCCTCGCTGCTGCAAAAGGAGTGTCTATTGGAATTGAGTTTCAGAAGAAAATGGGCGTTGGTTTCTTCGGTGGAGAAGGGTTCATTATGCAAAAACTTGAGGAGATGGAATGACGTTCATTCATGCTGGGGGAACAATGCACAAAAAAGAGCTTGTACCCGGTGAGAAATTGCGTGTTGATACGGGATGCTTGGTTGCTATGACAGGAAATATTGATTATAACATTGAATATATTGGCGGCATTAAAACAGCCATGTTTGGTGGGGAAGGTCTGTTTTTTGCTACTTTAACAGGTCCAGGAACTGTGTGGATTCAATCTCTGCCATTCAGTCGACTAGCCAGCCGCATTTTTGCTGCTGCACCGGAAAGAGGCGGAAACAAAGGTGAGGGAAGTGTGGCAGGGGGGCTTTTTGATATTTTAGGTGGGGATAGAAAGTAAGTTACTTAATCGGAAGCACCGCTTGAACTAGCTGCAGGCGGATTCTTTCCGTGGGAGGACTTCAGCCACATCTTTAAAAAAGCAAAAACAACAAACTATAATTAGGTAGTTTGTTGTTTTTACTTTATTTGTTAAAAAGGTTTTTCTTAAAAGATTTTAACGATACGAAATTGGAAATCCTTCAAAAAATACGATTTGGGATACTCGGATATGAACCGCCTTGTCATCGGAAAGATTAAGTTGGATATGATCCACGGCAACGCCAGTCAAAACACCCTCAATTTTTCCTGCAGTTGTAGTTACAATTATTTGTTCATTTTCATGCCTACTCAAATGGTCAACGAAAACAGGATCGAGTGGGGTTACATACTGAGTTGGCTGAGGCACGGATGGAACAGGAAATATAGGTGTATAGGGAGCAGGCATTTGATTCACATAAGCAGGTTGAACAATTGGATGCAGAGAAACAGGTATATTTTGGGCTTGCACGGATTTTTCAGCTTTGTTTAGCATGGAATTTGAATAATTATTGTCATTCATCAGGAACACTTCCCTCTTCAAAACTAATTTCACTTATACCTATGCTTGAAATCACTTAATATTCTCAAGGGCAAAAGATCTTGTGAAAATAAAATTCTATGCTGAAGAGGGCATGCTTTTTAACGAAAGGTTTCTCAAATTCGCTTCTAGCCTTTTATCAGAAATAATAATGGTTATGTAAACTGTTTCTATAAAAAAATGTTGTTTGGAAGAATCCGCGAGACCACGCAGAGCGTCAGTTTGCTTGCGGATCATCTACGGAAAGAGAGCGGTAATTGTTCCAAACAAGCTTCCGTGATTATAAAGCAACAAAATAGAAAAAAGATAAAGACACTTAACTGAACCCTTACAACTTGTAATACTCTGCTAAAGTAGTGTCCAGTTTGACAAGTCCTTCTGAAAGCAGCTTAGCAATTTGATCGGCACCATATTCTTGGAAATGTGTATCATCTATTTTTCCTTCTGGGAACGCAGAGTAAGTCCCCTCATCTACGTGCAAAAACACAGAGCGTGTTCCCTCAGGCCCAAGTTCATCATAATACTCACGACTCGACGTGTTTAAATCTACGAGTAATACATCTAAATCCTTCGAAATTTCTTCCATAGCTTGTTTATATTCAGGAAAACTAGTATTGAATTTTTCTGTTTCTGTATCAAAATCTCGTCGTCCAACAGGAGTAATTAAAATTGGTATTCCCGCTCGTTGGCGAACGCCAGTGACATACGTTTTCATGTACTCTTTAAAATCTGCGACTGGTGTATAACGCTCGGGAACGAAACTAGTTGCATCATTGTGACCGAACTGAATCAGCACAAAATCTCGTGGTTTCAACTCACGTAAAATATTATCTAACCGACCTTCTGTATAGAAGGTTCTTGAGCTCCTTCCCCCGATTGCATGATTTGCGATCGTTAATTTTTTATTGAAATAACTAGGAAGCATTTGTCCCCAGCCAGCTTGTGGTTTCAAATCACGCTTGTAAGTTTGGGCAGTAGAGTCACTGGCTACATATACTGTTGGATGTTTAGCAGCTTGTCGATTTGGCAACTTTGTAATGACAATAGCATTAATTTTGGGCTGATCACCAGTTAATTCAATCGATAACTGCCCATCAATTACTGCAATTTCAAAATCCGATTCTGTAATTTGTCCAGCATGAAGAGAGGTGTTTTCTACTTTTTGAATCGATTCCGCTTTTATGCCAAATTCAGTGGATTCGTGGATGTCACCCGAAACAACAGACACCGTGTAATCGCCATTTGGGAGATCAACGAGAAAGGCGGTGTTAGAGTATGAGATAAAATCTCGTTCTATGCCTTGCGCTTCCTCTTGATATATAGCCATTACATTTGCGATGTCAGAAAAACCATAACCTGTTTCTTTACTATAAATACTTTCTTCTGTAACTTTTAGATAATCTGCTACAACTGAACTGTCAGACGGCCCGAAATCATACCGCTTTTGTAAAGGTACTTCTAAAGAATTAACTCTTGTTGCAGAAATAGTAAAAACGGATGCGGCTGTAACAGAAGCAAGTGCGATTGCTAAGCCTTTTTTGATAAGTCTTTTTCTTCGTGTCATTTTTTACACCTTCACTCTCGTAGGTTTATGTATAGATTTATGAAAAGCATTTACTAGGGGAGGGACAGGGAATTTCAAAAAAGCAAATCTTGGTTAAGAATTGTTAGAAGTATGAGCAACAGTTTAAGAATACTAATTTACGTTGAAAACCCTTTCACAATCTTATCATAAACTTTTTTTCATTTGAATATCAAATATACGGTATATATAATCAAGGTAATGGTAGAATTTGCATTATATTAGGAAGTTGGTGAATATATATGAGAAATGATTCCGCAGATAAGTTGTGGGAAGACTATTTAAAAACGAACCCAGACACACCAAAGAAATACGAAGCTTGGGCATTTGGTGATTCCAAGGAAATGGCCGATGAATTAGCTAAGCTGGTTTTAGAAGGGACGAAAACAGCGACTGCTTCTAACTACATGCTATATAAGTTAGATGACGAACCACTACCGCATGTTGGTCTGCATAATATCATTCTTGATGGCGAAGGAAAGGCCGTAGCAATCGTAGAAACGACATCGGTAGAAGTTGTCCCGTTCGATGAAGTTACGCCGGAATTTGCCTTTTTGGAAGGAGAAGGGGATCGTACCCTAAAATATTGGCGAGATGTCCATAAAACTTTTTTTACTAAAGAATTCAAAAATATAGGACAAGAGTTTCAAGAGAACATGCTAGTTGTCTGTGAAAAATTTAGTTTACTATTCAAGGAATAAAATCAAAGGGATTCTTTTTACTGTGAAAAAGTGACTTTAATTTTCTTTAGGAGATGGTTGATGTGAATAGTGAAAAGAAAGTAAATTAGTCTGCGTTATGGAGTACAGTCGTCATCTCATTTTTCGCTGGAATAGCTGTTGCAAGTATATATTTAGTGTTTGTAAAGTAACGGTCAATTGATAGGTTGGATGTGAGTGTAACTATGAGCTTAGTATAGTTACACTCATCCGCAGCTGAATCAAAAGAGGGTGACTATGACGCCTCTATAGTTACATTCATGAAAGAGTCTATCTATGACTGTAGCTTATCAGAAGGAATCACCGTGCCTTTAAATAGCACTTTATTCAACAGGGTCCACTTGCACAGCAGTCTGTTTCCCACTCGTTTGAACACTGTTTTTTTTTGTGCCTAAATGATTTAATTCTTGTAGTAGACTCTCCAGCATCTCTTTCGACCTTGCACTTTCTTTGCCTTTCACTACAAAATAGACGGAATCACCAGACTGGAGAATTTGTTCAGCCCGTCTTTTTTTGGTTTCAAGATCATGCTCCTCAATAACGGGTGTCAGACGAATTTCCTTCACTTTAGGCTTACGTGCTTTTTTGTTGGCCTTTTGTTTTTCTTGTTTGGCCTTCCCAGAAGCGATTAATGTGCATGGGGGAGGATTAGATAGCATGGACGTACATACCAAATCGACCTTGTTTTCTTTTGCTATGGCCAGTGCCTCAGAAGTTTGAACGATGCCTAAATCTTCTCCGTCCAAGCCGGTCAGATGGACTTCCTCGGTCTTAATTTGATTATTTTTGATCATACGAAAACCTCCAAATGATTTCAATCTCTCTTAATACTACGGTAAAACAATTAATTTTAAAAGAGTGTCACCTGTGCTAGTAATGATTGATATGCTTAAAAATACAATTAGCTTTTTGATAGTTGAACTAATCTAATCATTAGGTTTTGGATAAATATGTATAAAATTTAGGATTGGGTGAATCTTAATAAAAGGATTACTCTCGGTTCAACTGGGGTTAACAAAGTCTTTTTGTTTAGATAAGGAGATAGTAATGATGGTCAAGCAGAAGAAAAAACAGTTCGTAGTCATCGGACTTGGGCGTTTTGGTGGAAGCATATGTGAAGAGCTTGTCGATCAGGGAAACGAAGTGTTAGCGATAGACAAGGATGAACATACAGTAAGTGAATTTTCAAAGATTGCTACACAAACTTTGGTCGCTGATTCAACGGATGAAGTCACTCTTCGTTCAGTAGGTGTGCGGAATTTTGATACCGTCTTTGTTGCGATCGGGGATGATATTCAATCAAGTATCCTAACAACTCTTTTATTAAAAGAGTTAGGAATAAAAAATATTTGTGTAAAGGCAAAAAACATATATCACCACAAGGTTTTGGAAAAAATCGGTGCTGATCATATAGTTCACCCGGAGA
Organism: Salipaludibacillus sp. CF4.18; assembly: GCF_051262595.1. Taxonomy (NCBI): domain Bacteria; kingdom Bacillati; phylum Bacillota; class Bacilli; order Caryophanales; family Bacillaceae; genus Salipaludibacillus; species Salipaludibacillus sp. CF4.18. The sequence continues at coordinate 21,258 of NZ_JBIMEV010000019.1, read as the reverse complement.
AGGATATGGGAAAAAGAATAGCTCAGAGCTATTCAGATGAAAACGTGATTGATTTTATCGAGCTATCTGAGGAATATAGCATTGTCGAGCTGGTTGCCACATCAAAACTTGAAGGCAATACTATTGTGGGATTAGATATTAGAGCACGTTATGGAATAACGATTATAGCGATTAAAAAAGATGGGGCTATCAATGTCTCACCAGAACCTGAATACCAAATAAAGAAAGGTGAATTACTCATCGTTATCGGTCATAAAAAAGAAATAAAAAGATTTGAAGAGAAGGCCATGTGATTTTTAAAAGGGTCTTCTTTTTTAATAGCTGTTTTGTTGTTTCATTTACAACAGGGAAGTACTTGAATGATTCGTTTCATTAATAGCAGAACTTTATTTCTGATAGATTGTTAGGATTGATTCGTTTAGGAAGTGAGAAAGGCTTGCTTTCATTGCAAAGTAACATATAACCTTTCTCGCTCAGAATGAAGCAGAGAACCGTCCCCTTGTTTGGAATGATTTGTCCCACTTTTGAATAGCATGGAGTAAGGAGTGCTTGGATGTTTTTCTATGAGGGGGAAATCTAATGGTAGAAGCAATTTTAGAATTAGTGATGAGTGAGCAGCAAGCGCAAACCATGTTATCAAATCAGCTGATAGAATTGATTTTTATGGTGTTATTTATAACATTTGCACTAGCGTTTCTCGTTCATTTCATGATGTATTTCAGGCTAAAGAAAATACGCCATTTTTTAGAAGCTACGGATTCAGTGGATGTAGATCCGTTACGGACATTTAAAGAGGAGTTTGATAAAAAACAACAAGAGGATTCCGTAAAAGTGGAGACATTTGTGCAACAGAAATTCTCCAGTTGGCGGATGTTTCATATTCCCGTAGTGAGTCTTATGAAAATGATTCAAATGACTGTGTCTGTCTTTATTTTAGTTGGTGTATTAGGAACATTTATTGGACTGACGATGTCGCTAGGAAGTATTGATTCCACGGGGGATCAGCTTGTTGAAAATGTGGCAAGCGTACTTGCCGGGATAGATGTCGCATTTTACACGAGTATTGTCGGAATGGGTTTATCCTTAGTGATGACCGTCATCATTCGGGTGGCGAATACGGAATATTTGCTGACAGATATTATGTTGAAAATGGAGTCTCATTTAGAGGGAAATGAACAGAACCCGATAGATCGGCTTATTGAAGTGTCGGAAACGATAAATTCTTCTATTATTGACCTTCGGGAGACAAACCAGGAATCGTTGCAAAACATTGAAAAATCCTTTAAAGGGTTTCAAGAATATACGATTGGACTCCAGAAAGCTGCAGAGGATCTAAGTAAGTTTAACGAGGGACTGTCCAATAACATTCAGGATTTCACCGTTCTTTTCACGAACATGAAAATAGTAACGAGTGGGTTTGATAAAGCAGCAACAAAGCTAAATGATCATTTTAACGACTTGTTTACCTATTTTGATAAAATGGATAAACGAAACGATCGAATGTCACAAGCATTTCAATATACTTCTAAAAAAATCGAGGAACTCGCGGCCTCTCAAGTGAAAACGTTACACCAGTTTGAAGATTCCATGGAGGATTGGAAAGAGTATCTTTCTGCGATGGATGAAAGGCAAGAGTCTTCACATGGCGCTTTTAAGAGAATGAATGCTCAGTGCGATGATTTAGTAAAATTAATGAAGGAAAACAACAAGCAGTTTAAAGGGGTTTTTGGGGAAGATGTTAGTTCGAAACTGTCAGGGATACATTCATCTTTAAAGGATATGTCGAGTGATTTTGATAGACTTGGAAGCTCGATTGTTCAATTACCAGAAGCACTAGAAACTATTTCTAAAACGCAATCTGAATACAAGCATTTGATATCGGATCGATTTGACGATTTAAAAGAATTCAATAAAGAATTTAATCAGCATTTAAAAGCACATTCCGCTGAATCGAATGCCTTTGAAAGGCAATTACGTGATGCATCGAGCTCTTATGAACAAATAAACATCAAAAATAATCAACTGATCAACGAGATAAATCGCACCATGCATGAAATAACGGATTCGTTTTCACAAAGAGAAAAGCAAATTGACTCCAGTGTTGAAGTGCTAAAAGATACGCTATCCCGCTATGTGACCTCGCTAGATGGAACATTGGGCGACAAGCTTGATAAGGTAGGAAGAAATATTGGTGATTACGTTATGGATATGAATGGCGCGATTAAAAAGGAATTCAAACAGATTGGTGAAATCACCGATCAAAATCAACAAAAAAACATTCGTTTATCCCAGCAAATGATTTATGACCTGAATCAAGAATTTCAAGAATTGAATCGTCAGCTTCGTACCGTGAAACCGGAGGAAGTAAGACATTTTAATCGCATAAAGGTTGGAAGCAACCATGATCAATAAATACCAGAGACTTTTAAAAAATGACCAGGATGATGGCCACTTTTGGCCATCATTCACGGATTTATTAACGGCAGTTTTACTTTGTTTTGTGTTGATCTTTATTATTATGATGGTCATAAAATCGTTCCAAATTGAAGAGATGGAAAAAACAATTGACCAAATAATGGGGGTCAGAGTTAATTTAATAGAAGATTTACAAGAGGAGTTTGACGAATCAACGGTAGGGGTGGAGGTTGACGAGGATACAGGTGCGCTCATCTTTAACACCGATATTTTGTATGAATTTGATGAGGCAAATTTAAAACAAGAAGGGTTTGCGTTTTTAGATGAGTTCGTGCCTACTTATTTAGAGGTGTTACTGGAGGGTGGTTATGAAGACTATATTTCAGAAATCATCGTGGAAGGTCATGCCGATCGAGAAGGGGGCTATTTGTACAATTTAGAGCTTTCTCAGGAACGGGCATTCAGTGTGGCCGAACACATTCTGAGTGAAAGATTTCCGGAACAAGATGTCCAACAGCCTTTAATAGACAAGTTAACCGTAAATGGAAGGTCGAATACCGATGAGCGAACAGATGAAGCAGGAAATTATAATGCAAAGGATTCGCGGAGAGTAGAATTCAAATTCAGGTTGAAAGATGAAGAGATATTGGAGCAAACAAGAGGACTGCTTGGAGGGAACTGAACTTTAGTTCCTTCTTTTTAGAGTTGACAATAAAAAAATATTAGTTTTTAGTAGAGGGTGTGAGGTGCCCGAATCCGGTCTAGGCGGTTGCTTTTGCCTGCCTGCTTCAGCTATTGTTGGGAAGGATCCATGGAAAGCGAGCGTTCATTCTTCCCAACAACAATAAGTTTAACGTTAAACTCCAGGGGGTGTAAATGCAGGAGGATATTTGGCCCATCCTCTTTTTCGCATTTTGATTTTTAAAGTCGCACCAAATACGGCTACCTCGTTGAAAAATTGCAGCCACATTACACCTATATCTGTTCTGACACATTCGGCTACTCCCGAAGCTGATTTGTTACTCATCGCAAGAACTTTTAAAGCCAATCCATTTGCTATTTCTTCATCTGTTAGTTTTACTCCAAGAGGGATATCTTTGTTGTCAGTTTTCGGCTTTGATTCTGAAACCGGTGGTAAGGTAACTCCTTCATTTTTCATCAACTTTTCCAATTGTTGAGCGTGATCCGTGCATAGTTTTATAGCATCGTTCAGCATTCCTTTAAGTTCATCATCCCGTGTCGTATTTAATCCGGCTTCTTCAAAAGCAATGGCTTCCTTTGCGATACCGTAGTATAACCAGGAATAAGATGCCTCGATGATGTTTAATGGTGGTTTTGGTTCGTCATCAACGATGGAATTAAATGCATGCTGGATTGCTTCTAGTATATTTGGCATGTTTCAACCCTCCTTTTCCATACTAACATTTCCAATAAAAAGGGAATTTATGAATATGAGGTTAAATTTATGTTTTAGGTGCCTTTATTTTTTAATAATTCTCTGATTAAAGCCAATCACGTAAAGCTAAAACAACTAAGTGTAACTAAACGGTTATTAACGTTACATTTACGATGAATAGTACGTTGCGAAGGTAACGATACTTGCTCTTTAGCGAAAATGAGTGGCCGGATTTCTTGTGAAGGTCGATCTTTCACCTCTTTGTAGCTTTAAATACAAAATTAGTGGAATAAATTAATCTATTCCTATGCTATGCTACTTATAAAATCTGAATAAACTTCTTTTTTAGGTACAAAAAAAGGGAATTAATGTTAATATTATTTCGACAGATACCAACTCACAATAAAATGATGATGTGCAATGGTTGGAAGGGTAGTGTGAATGTATGGGATTATTTTTTAAGCGAATGACTGATAAGGAATCAAATAACTGGGATAAAGGATGCATAGTTGGTTTTTATGTGTTTTTGATTCTATTATTTATTGATCACATATACAGTTATATTTCCAACAACGGAGTCTTTTCTAACGGTGTAATTTTTTGGGTTGGATTGATATCAGTTTTTGCAGTCGGGTTTATATTAGACATGAAAGATCTCAATTTATTATTTCTACGCATTCACCCCTGATTATGGCACATCCGAATGCAAAAATTATGAAGCTTACGGAAGCGGGAATGACAGAAGTAAAGCTGGAAGATACGGATCATTACTCTATTATGAGACAGTTTTTTGAAGATAAAGATCAGTTATTGCATCATCTTTTCCAATAGATGTAAGTACCAGCTTCAAATAGGAGGAACTACCATGAAAACGATTGGACTTATAGGTGGGATGAGTTGGGAATCTTCGGTTGAATATTATCGAATAATAAATGAAGAAGTGAGGAAGCAATTAGGGGGACTTCATTCGGCAAAGTGTCTATTATATAGCGTTGACTTCAAGAAATTGAGCGTTATCAAAGGGATGACGAATGGAACAAAGCGGGAAAACTATTAGGAGATCTTGCACTGTCATTAGAAAACGCAGGTGCCGACTTCATTCTCATTTGCAGTAACACGATGCACAAAGTAGTGGAAGACATTAGCCTGAAAACAAAGGTACCTCTATTACATATTGCAGATGCTACAGCACATCACATTCAAGAATCTAGTGTTAATACGGTTGGATTACTCGGCACAAAGTACACAATGGAACAAGATTTTTATACATCACGACTAGAGTCTCATGACATAAAAGTGCTTACACCTGGAAAACAGGATAGAGACCTAATAAACAAAGTAATCTTTGAAGAATTGTGCTTAGGCAAATTGAAGCCATCATCAAAAGAGTACTTTAAAAAAGTGGTCAATGGTTTGGTAGAGGATGGAGCAGAAGTAATTATATTAGGCTGTACAGAGATCGGTTTACTAGTAAAACCAGAAGATGTAGACGTTCAGCTATTTGATACAACCTATATTCATGCTGTTGAAGCGGTCAGAACGGCACTAAAAAATTAGAGCTATCCTTAGTTAATTGGGAGTCAAAGGTATTTTTGTCAATTATGTTATAATAAAGGTATAAAAAAAGTGTCTCATTGAAAGAAAAGAAGTAATCATATATGGATTTGAAAGACTTATTTTGAATATAGAAAGGATTGGTGATTTTGTATGTCAACAGGTATGTGGATATTCCTAGGTTTCATTGCACTATTGTCCTCTCCAATCTTGATTATGGTCATTCGCGACGTTTTTGGTTTAAACAGTAACAGATTTTATGGAGATGAAGCGAATAAGAAAAAAAGAAGTAAGGTAGAAGAAGCTTATGATAACAAATCCGCTCACTCAAAACCTATGCCTAAAAGTCATATAGGGAATGGAATGGGTAGTGGTCCGAGTGACCACGGAGGAAATTAATAAGGACTATTAACGGCCAGGAGGTATTTAGCTCTTGGCCTGATTTTTCGTTATTTCACATGTTAATTTATGCTATAATCAAACAATCAGAATCGAAAGAGAGAGGGATTCATTCGTGCGCAAATACATAGGAACGTTAGGTGTTTTTTTGGGTGTCATTATTTTTAGTGGGTATAGCTCGAATGTACAAGCTGCGAGTGATTTTTTTGATGAGGGTGAGTTTGATTTCGAATTTGAATTGTATGAGAGTGACATTCAAAATGAACGCTGGAATGATATAAATGGACGGAATAGCCTTAATTCGAGTTCTTCAGGACAAACGAATGCTCAGGATCAGAATATCTTTAGTGCAGGAACCGATGCGCCGTCTTCTGTTCAGGAATCAGGCCAACTGAATCCAACTGGCGGTATGTTGAATGGTCTTCAAGGAAGTCAGGATGATTTAAGTGGATTAATGTTAGAAGGAGTGTCTTCAGGACTCGGAATCGATTCTCTGATGAGTCAACTGAATCCGCTTAGTGGGCTTGGCTTAGGCGAGCTTCAACAAAATCCGGGTACGATGAATGAAGACGTAAATGAAGTGGATGAGAATGACGAAACAGAAGAATATAAGTATTATAAGGCGAGTGATGTCGAGGGTCTAATGGGAGTCATGAGTGTACAGCTACCCGAGCCATTTTCATCACCAGTTTCGATAGAAGAGCTTTTAAGCGGGTATTTGGATGAGGCTGTTGATAATACTGAATCCGAGATCGACTTAGCAATGGAAGATAATTTTGAGAAGACTTTGGAGGAAGAATTAGCTTTAACACCCTTTGAATGGCGGGTAGATTTCACCGGAATACTTATGTCTTACGAAGATATTCTTGAAGCTGGTGATGGTGAAGATCCTTGGAATGGCGTCATTCGTGAAGAAGGACTTATCGACTTTTGGGCGTTTATAAGGATGTCGAATAAGTTAGGAACCTATAATGAGACAGAAAAGGTTCTTAGTACGTTGCGATCACATTATGGAGAGTATCAAGATGATGTGGAAGAGAGAATTGCAGAGCTGGAGGAGAAAGATGTGGCCGGTGGAATTAGTGCAGATTAACAAGTGTCTTGGATAAATTGATATGATACACGATTGAGTTCTCATGCATCTTTTGGAAGCAGAGAACCGTCCCCTGCATTCTAAATCGAGTATTTATTAGGAGAGTTTATATGATTACTATTAAGGAAATTGCTAAACTAGCTAATGTATCTGGTGCGACAGTTTCACGTGTAATAAATAATTCGGGTTATGTAAGCGATGGAGTAAGGCAAAAAGTGATGAAAATTGTCGACGAAAATAAATATGTTCCGAGTGAACATGCGAAGGCATTAAGGACAAAGCACTCTAAAGTAATCGGAGTAATATTACCACGGATCAGTACGGAGACTGCTAGTAGAATTGTCAATGGCATAAATGAAGTATTAGCCCCAGAAGGGTACCAAATAATTCTTGCTTCCAGTGACTTAGAATTACGAAACGAAATTAAATATTTAAAATTGTTCAAAAGCCGTCAGGTGGAAGGAATCATTTTGAATGCAACGAACACGAGTAAAGAATTAATGGAAGAAGTGGACGACCTAACCATTCCATTTGTTGCAATCGGCCAAGAATTAAAAGGGGAATCTTATGTTAGTTATAACAATTACGAAGTTGCAAAAGGTCTGACCAATTACTTGATTAAAAAAGGCCATAAAAAAATTGCCTTTATTGGTGTAGATGAAAAAGACACGGCGGTTGGTTATGACAGAAAAAAAGGTTACCTTGATACGATGAAAGATCATTCTCTTTCCATCGATGAAAATTGGATAAAAACGGGCTCATTTGCTATGACATTTGGTGAGGAATCCATGGAATCGATCATGAATAACTCTTTAACGCAACCATCTGCAGTTTTCGCAGTAACAGATAGATTAGCTATCGGAGCAATGAGATATTTGAAAAAACATCTGTACAAAATACCGGACGATATAGCTGTTGTTGGGATAGGTGCTTCTGAATTAGCTGAATTTGTTGAACCTGGTTTAACGACTGTGGATTTTAATAATGAAAAGGCAGGACGGGAAGCAGCACAATTAATATTAAACAAAATTCAAGATAAGGAATATAAGAACAAAGAAATAATTTTAAACTATAGACTAATAGAAAGAGATAGTGTAAGATAACACTGTAACCGATTACAGATGAAAATAAAGCTTTAATGCCTTTATTTTTTTAGTGATTGTGTAATCGATTCCACACTAAAAAGATTGTTTTTAAAGTATTGTTAAATTTATTTTATGTATTCGATTACACAAATGGAAAGGTGGAGTTAAAGTTGTCAGTAAACTCTCAAATCGCTAAGGAACTCATTGAAGCAGTTGGTGGTGAATCTAATATTAGTTCCGTTGCACATTGTGCTACGAGACTAAGAATAATGGTGAATGATAAAGAAAAAATTAATCAGGAACAAGTGGAGAATATAGAAAAAGTGAAAGGTGCGTTTTTTAACTCTGGACAATACCAAGTTATTTTCGGTACCGGAACAGTAAATAAAATTTTTGCCGAGGTTGTAGATCAAGGTGTCTCGGAATCATCCAGAGATGAACAAAAAGCAGATGTAAAAAAACAAGGAAACTTGTTTCAAAGGATTATTCGCACGTTTGGAGACGTCTTTGTACCTATCATCCCGGTATTAGTAGCAACCGGTCTATTTATGGGATTAAGAGGTATGGTTATGCAAGAAAGTGTTCTAGCTTTTTTTGGAATGGCTCCGGAGGATATCTCGGATAACTTTCTTTTATTTACCGAAGTTTTAACAGATACAGCATTTGTCTTTTTACCTGCTTTGGTTGCCTGGTCGGCTTTCCGAGTTTTTGGTGGCAGTCCTGTCATCGGACTTGTTTTGGGTTTAATGCTCGTAAGTCCCGCTTTACCTAATGCTTGGGCAGTTGCAGCAGGTGATGCAGAACCGTTAATGTTTTTCGGAGTGCTGCCTGTTCTAGGGTATCAAGGCTCTGTTCTGCCTGCTTTTATCGCAGGGCTAGTAGGGGCAAAAATGGAGAAGTGGATTAGAAATAAAGTGCCAGAATCGTTGGATCTAATTGTCACCCCATTTCTAACATTGTTAATCATGATTTCTCTTGCGCTTTTCGTATTAGGTCCCGTTTTGCATTCTGTGGAAGAAATTATTCTATCAGCCACTGTAGCAGTACTTGACTGGCCGTTGGGTATAGCCGGTTTGTTAATAGGGTTTTCTAATCAAATTATTGTTATTACAGGTGTTCACCACGTTTTTAACATGATGGAAATAGGTTTATTGGAATCGTTAGGGTTTAACCCTTACAATGCGATTATTACAGCATCTGTTGCGGCCCAGGGTGGTGCTGCTTTAGCAGTAGGACTAAAAACAAAGTCCAAAAAATTAAAAGCTTTAGCACTTCCTTCTTCCTTGTCAGCTTTCCTAGGTATTACTGAACCGGCGATATTCGGTGTTAATCTTCGTTATGGAAAGCCGTTTATAATGGGGCTAATTGGAGGAGGAGTCGGTGGATTCTTCGCTTCCATAATGAACCTTCAAGGAACTGGTATGTCGATTACAGTTATACCGGGAACTCTACTTTATTTGAATGAACAACTATTTTTGTACATTCTAGTAAACTTGATTGCAATAGGAGTTGCTTTCTCCCTCACATGGGTATTCGGTTATTCAGATAAAGATAAAGTAAAAGAGAACAAATAGAAAAAACAGGTGGAATCAAGCATTGTCAAAGGCTTGATTCCACTTAATAGTTTCAAACGGAAAGGGTTTTAATATGAATATAGATCTTGAAAAACCGATGACACATTTAACTGAAAATAAAGAAGATCGATATAGGCCGAAATATCACATGACTCCGCCTGTAGGACTATTAAATGACCCAAATGGGTTTATTTACTTTAAAGGCATGTACCATGTTTTTTATCAATGGAATCCCTTTAAGACAGACCATAGTACAAAATATTGGGGACATTTCACATCGGAAAATCTCTATGAATGGCACCATGAAACTTCGGTATTAGCACCTGAAGATTGGTTTGATCACAGTGGTTGCTATTCTGGCAGTGCCATCGAAAACAAGGGGAACTTAATTGCCTTCTACACAGGAAATGTTAAAAATGAAAAGGGCGAACGAGAAACGTATCAATGTATGGCGACATCAAAAGATGGCATGTCATTGGATAAAAAAGGACCGATTCTCCATCTTCCCGATAACTATACTGCGCATTTTAGAGATCCTAAAGTTTGGAAACAGGGAAGTACTTGGTACATGATCGTCGGTACGCAAACGAAAGAGGAGGAGGGTATGGTTGCTTTCTTTAGTTCGGCAAATTTAACTGACTGGGAACATCATGGACCGATAGCAGGTTCCTACATGAACGGCTTAGATTATTTTGGCTATATGTGGGAATGCCCGGATTTATTTTCACTTAGTGGTCAAGATATTTTAATTGTCTCTCCACAAGGCCTTGAAGCCAAAGGGTATAAATATAACAATTTATTCCAATCCGGTTATTTTATTGGAGAAATGAATTATGAGGATAAAACGTTTATTCATGGTACGTTTACAGAGTTGGACAGAGGTTTTGACTTCTATGCACCTCAGACAACTATTGGGTCAAACGGGAAAAGATTATTAGTTGCCTGGATGGGTATGCCTGACGAGGACGAAAAAAACCATCCTACGATAGACAATGGCTGGATACATGGAATGACTATCCCTAGGGAATTGTCGGTAATGGAAGATAAACTATATCAAAAACCAGTAGAGGAAATGAAGTGTCTAAGAACGAAAGAAGTCAGGCATAATAAAGTATCCATTTCTACTGATTTTCATGAGTTTGATGGTATTTCAGGAAACTCGATCGAAATGGTAATAGATATTTTAAGCAAAGATTACGAAGTGTTTAATATGAGAGTGTCGGATGCTATTCAGGTATCCTATGATTCATCAACAAACATGTTTTCGTTAACAAGGAGAAAATATCATTCTGAAATAGATGAGGTTCGTGAATGTAAATTAGAAGACCTTTTTTCTTTAAATATTTTTATAGACGTGTCCACAATAGAAATATTTATTAATGGTGGGCAAGAGGTATTTAGCGCTAGGTATTTTACGGATAACGAGGATAGCTCAGTTTTGTTTAGTTGTGAAGGGGAACTCTCTCTTAACATAACGAAGTGGGATATGAAAAACAGCATAATATTTTAAAAAATGGTCCCAGTAGATTGTATTCTATTGGGAACTTTTTTCGATTATTTTCTGATGGATAGTTGAGAAACTTAATAAATGAATGAGTACTCGGTCTAGGTGTCATAATAATCATTGTTTGGTGACATTGGGAAAAGTGGTTTGGATGTGATTGTGGCTAACTAGTGCCGATAGCGACGGTCAGATGGATGAACTATATCAGAGTGGCTGTAAATGGTGTGGATAGAGCCATTCACGAAATGTACTCGATGCGATTGTAACAAAAAGACTTGATTCCATAGGTATTTGGTGAATGTGTTGTTCCGTTAATAAGCTTGAGTTGCGCACAGCACGGTTAGGAAGCAGAGAACCGTCCCTATGAACCCATGAGAGGAGGTGTTGGGATGTTGGCACAGATTTCGATGGTGGTTTTGTTGTTTATGGCTCAACCGATTGAGCTGCCTGACAGTTTAACGGTTACCCACGAGGGACATACGATAGCCATTGTGAACCGGGAAGATTTTTCGATCCCTTATCTAGGTACACCGTTGATTGATAATGAAAAGTACCTGGAGTTTATCGATAAACTGGATAAGCAAATTTACCGGGCGCCTGTTAATGCAAAGATTAATGAACAGGAAATTATCGTTCCTGAACAGGTGGGTTACCGACTTTATCGAGAGGAGTTTATGGAGCAGTTTTGGACGTATTTTATTGGCGATGGACCTTCGGAAGTGGAAGTGACAGAGATAGAGATATATCCGGAAGTGGATAGTGAGTTACTTGCTGGTATTCGTGTGCAGCAGATTGGGGAGTATGTCACTTATTTTAATGCGAATAATAAAAACCGCTCGCACAATATCTCCCTTTCTTCGGATGCTTTAAATGATTACGTCGTTTTTCCTAATAAGGTGTTTTCGTTTAACGAAGCGGTCGGAGAAAGAACGGTTGAAAAAGGATACAAACGTGCTCCTGTTATCGTTAAAGGAGAATTATTTGAAGGAGTTGGAGGCGGGATATGTCAGTTGTCCTCGACATTGTTTAATGCGGTAGATGAAGCTGGGTTAAAAATCGTGCAGCGGTATTCCCATAGTAGGAGCGTTCCTTATGTTCCACCTGGACGTGATGCTACAGTAAGCTGGTACGGACCAGACTTTCGTTTTGAAAACAATTATAACCAACCTGTACTGATTCGAACGAAACAAAATGGAGGTAGTATCTCTGTTTCTCTTCATTCTTCTGATGTGATTAATTATGAACCGCGAAAAATTCCTGCTGCTTCTGATCGTTTGCCGAAAGAAATAAATATCCATGACTAATGTGTTCATAAAATAAGAGGCGGTATAAAAGGAGGAATTTATCCTTTACACCGCCTAAGAGAAGCTTAGAATTTGCTGACAGCACGAGACACTAGATCAATTTCGTCCATATCTTCTTTTGATAAGGAGAATTGTAAAGTGCCGATGTTTTCCTGGGCATGATGGAGCTTCGAAGCTCCAGGAATCGCAACAACGGTATCTCCGTGGAAATGGATCAACCAGTTCAATGCTATTTGAGTCTGGCTAACACCATATTTTTCGGCAAACTTTTCTAGTAAATCAATCAAAGGTCTCGTTTTTTCAAGTCCTGATCTTTTAAATAGATTGCTATATTTCCTCGGTCCGCTAATGTTCTTGATCATTTCAGGATTTTTGTGGAATTTGCCGGAAAGAATTCCTTGTTCTAATGGAGAATATGCGATAATCGTGATGCCTAATTCCTTTGCCGCATCTAGTACTTCGTTCGTTTCAATTCGGCGATCTAACAAGCTATATTTCACTTGGTTTGATGCAAGGGAATACCCCGCTGATTTAAGAACTTGATCAGCTTCTCTCATTTTAGCTTCATTAAAATTACTGACACCGACATTTTTAATTTTATTATTTTCCAATAGTTCAATCATCGCATCCATCTCTGCTTTGACTCCGGAAAACGAAAACGGTTGATGAATTTGGTATAAGTCTATCGTTTTTCCTTGTAATGCTTTGATTCGTTTATCTATCGTAATCGTAATCGAACCAGCCCCACGCAATAATGGCCACCACTTCGTTGCGATTAACGCTTTTTTTCTTCAATCTCCAGATTATTTAATGCTTCTGCCAAAGCCGTTTCTGATTCCACTTTACCATATGCCTCGGCGGTATCAAACCAATTGATGCCACCTTCAAGACTTAGCTTAACGATGGTCTTGCTGTTTCATTTCCGGCCAAAAGCCGCCAACTAAGCCTTTGCCTTTGCTAAATTGCCAACAGCCTAACCCTAAAGCTGAAATCTTTAAATTTGATTGACCTAATTTTCTTAATGGTAGACTTGTATCTGTCATTATTTAATTTCCTCCTTTGAGTCTTTTCTGGATATTTATGTTATAGCAAGTATAACGCGGAGGAAGAAACAAGTCTTGTTTCGTGATTTGTGAAACGTATAGCATTTAATAACGTTCAGGTTGCCCTCACAAACAATTGCAGGCCTATGTACGTAAAACTTTATTGGTTTTACCGAAAGTACCCTTCCCATGGGAGTGATAGTAGGAAAATCAGTTTAAGAAATTACATGTTTGTTATTAAAACATTGTAAAGGATGTTCATAGTCCGAACTGTGATAATTTTCCATCTTTGAGGTCTTTTTTGCATTCATATAGTTTCAACTGCTAAAAGAAAAAGGAAGTAGAGAACCGTCCCTATTGTTTGGCTAATTTTTTTCGGTCTTCTGTCAATGGGGGTTGTTCTATCCATTGATTTTCGATCATTATTTTGAGTCCGTCTGCAGAATATAATCCCATTTCGGATAAAAGTCAGGAGTAATGTATGGACAAATCTCCGCGCTGACATGTCCCAATAGCCGTGCCGTAAAAACCAATAGTCGTTGAACCAAAAAGTAATTTATGAAACATCATTAGCCGGTCAGAAAACGGTGAAGTGGTTGAATTACTAATTTCGGCGTCATCTGATTTTGGTGTAGGAAGATCTTCCATGGCTAAAATTGATTCAAAAATTTCAATATGTTTTTTGTACATTTCTGACCCGCGCCACAAAAATTTCTTCACTTTATCTGCTTGAGCAACTTGAGCAAATGCCATTGAAACCGCTCTGCTTAATTGGATTTTTTTCAAATCCCAAAAAATATGGCTGATTTCAATACAGCTTAATGGTCTTTCGGATCCCAGAAATCCTTTTACGAAAGCTTTCTTTTCGATAAACTCAATAGAGGTGGGGGGACTGATGCTTGGAGGTCGGGACACAATTCCTTTTTCCAATAGCAAGTCCAAAGATTTATTGAATAGCTCCATCGTTTGATTCTGACATTGAGTATAATAATCTCTAATATCTCTTCGCACATTTGTCGTAATAGCTGCTGCATATCCAGCCAAACCGTTAACACTCATTATGTAAGTGTAGTTTAGGCATATAGTGTCCGAGAACAAACGAGGTGCCGTAAGATTCAAATCGTTTTCGGTAAATCCTTGAGGGATCGGGAATTTTTCTTCTTTTAAATAACTTTCTATGACAGTAATATGTCCTTCAGCTATCTTTAAAGCAGACTTCAAAATGATAAGAATAGATTCATCTTCTACATATTTGATCATGTGATTGTAAATACAGATTGCCATCGAGTCATTTTGATACTGCGTCCAAAGGTTAGATATTTCAGGCGCAGTAAGCTTTGTTTGATGAGGTGTTTTTACTGTTTCGTTTGTAATTTTATCCATCAATTTCCCCTCCAAATATCATGTTTAATTATTATGTGCGATTTTAATGATTTCTATTAGTTTAGAGTGATTTTGATAAAGAATAAAATTTTTTAATCGGCAAGCTGTATGGATACGAGTAAATAATACCATTACAGTTTTATGACGAAAAATGCAGTTTTACGGAAACTTTACAAACGAAACAAACTGCCTTAATAAACATGATTTATGATGTAAATGTACACGAAGTACAAGTTCCATTTTCATTATGTAGTGATTACCCCCCTTATCATTACATAGATTCTATTTCCAGGTCGTTAGTGGCCTGGTTTTTTTAAAAGGTAGATATCTAGAAGTAAGGGAACAACTTACTATGCTTGATCATTGTTAAACCTAAACAATATAAGGAGGAAAACGACATGAAATTCTTAATATCTTTTTTTCTTATCTCACTCATGATGATCCTTCCAGCTTGTGGGGCAGATAATGTAGAAGAACAAGTGTTAGAAAATTCTGCTTCTGTTAATGAAACAACAGAAGAAAACGAAACTACAGAGGAAATTAGTGTAAATACAGGAGAACCCGAAGAAATTAGTGGGACTCTTTCTTTTTACACATCCCAACCTGATGCAGACGCGGAAGCCCTTGCTGATGGGTTTAAAGCAAAATACGGAAATGTGGATGTAGAAATCTTCCGCTCCGGCACGGAAGAAGTGATAAGTAAATTGCTTGCTGAGGAAGAGGTAGGAGCAGTTCAAGCAGATGTTCTATTAGTTGCGGATGCGGTAACCTTTGAAGGTTTAAAAGAAAAAGATCTGCTTCTATCTTATGAATCACCTGAACTGAATGCTATTCCTGATGAATTTGTTGATGTTGACAATATGTACTCAGGAACTAAAATCATGTCAACGATTATGGCTGTAAATACGAACATGGTCGATGATTTGCCAACATCCTGGTCAGCTCTAACTACGGAAGAGGCTTTAAACGAAGTAATTATGCCAAGTCCACTTTATTCAGGTGCGGCAGCTTATAATGCTGGTGTTTTTAGCAGAACGAAAGACTTTGGATGGGAATTTTATGAAAACCTTCATGACAATGAAGCGACTGTTGTCCAAGGAAATGGTGCAGTTTTAAAAAGTGTCGCAGGTGGCGAAAAGGCCTATGGAATGGTAGTCGACTTCATTGTTGCGAGTTCAAAATTGGAAGGTGCGCCTGTGGAATTAATTTATCCTGATGAAGGTGTGCCGGTAATCACTGAGCCGGTGGGGATATTGGGAAATACAGATAACGAAGCAGCAGCAAAAGCATTTGTCGATTTTATTCTTTCTGAAGAGGGACAACAACTAAGTATTGGCGTTGGTTACACACCGATTAGGGAAGGACTTGCCCCACCAGAAGAACTTAAAGGTGTGGATGAGTTAACAGTATTATCGAATGACTTGACAGACCTTTTGAAAACACGCGAAGAAGATAAAGAACAATTCCGTAGCATCTTTGGAGATGAGTAAGAGATTGGTATGAATAATTTACAGCTTAAAAGGGGATTTTCTCCCCTTTCTATGTGGAAAAAAACGCGCCAACGCCTAACTACATACATACTTATTGGAGTCATCATCTTTTTCTTTGTAATTCCAATCATTCGCTTATTTATCCTTAGTTTGATCCAAGATGGGCAAGTCACACTAGCTACCTATGTCGATGTATTAGGTGAAGGGCGTACTTGGTACATGTTAGAAAATACGGTATGGATGGTTCTCGGTTCAACAGCGATTTCTGTGGCTCTCGGTATGATGTTTGCATGGATAATCGCATACAGTGACATTAGAGGAAAGCTCTTGATGCAACTTTTCATACTGATTCCGTTTATCGTTCCATCCTATATTGTGACATTATCATGGACACAATTGATGAGTCGGAACGGTCCAGTTGCTTCGATACTAGACTGGATGCCTTTTCAATATGAACCGATCAACATGTATTCTATGGGAGGAATGATATTTGTACTTGGGCTTTCTCACTTTCCTCTTGTCTATCTGTTCACGGTTGGAGTTTTGCGAAGAATACCAAGAGACCTCGAGTGGGTAGCACGGTCAAGTGGAGCAAAACGCAGGCAGGTTTTCCTGCGAATTACAATGCCGCTTGCTCTTCCGGGGCTTGCTAGTGGAGGTTTGATTGCGTTTATTGCAAATCTGGATAACTTTGGAATTCCCGCTTTTCTTGGTATTCCTGCTAATATACCTGTCCTTAGCACAGCTATCTATCAAGAGGTGGTTGGTTTCGGCCCCTCTGCTTTTTCTAGAGCAGCAACTTTGTCTGTGATATTAGGTCTAATAGCACTAGGCGGGACTTTGATACAATGGCTTTTTGTTCGAAAATCTAAACGATTAGAAACAGTACAAGAAGATCATTCACCCCGCTACTCTTTAGGACGCTTTAAAACAGTGTTGGAAATCAGTTTATGGAGTTTTTTACTGTTTGTCACAATCGTCCCAGTCATTTCGATGATGAGGTCATCGCTGATAAAAACGTATGGTTTACCATTTAAATTAGAGCATTTAACGTTTTCTCATTATTCGTTTGTTCTTTTTGAAAATGATCGCGTACTAGGGGCGATCCTGAATAGTTTTGTACTCGCTACTGTGACCGCCATTGTTTGCATCATTGTCGGTACGACTTTCGCTTATATGAGAACGCGGAAACCAAATAATTTGACACGGATACTAGAAATTTTCATCGGATTGCCATATGCATTGCCAGGAATGGTTTTAGCCTTAGCGATGATCTTCATGTGGTTACAGCCGATTCCCGGTTGGAATCCAGGAATCTATGGAACAATTTTTATATTATTAATTGCCTACATCACTAGATTCATGATTTTGCAAGTGAGGGGTAGTATCACAGCGATGAGTCAGATCGATCCATCTATGGAAGAGGCAGCTCAAGTTTTTGGGGCAAAGGCTACAAGTAAGTGGAAGCGAATTTTACTTCCACTTATGCTACCAAGCTTATTAAGTGGAGCTTTATTAGTTTTTTTAACCTCTCTGACAGAGCTAACAGTGTCCTCACTTCTATGGTCGAGTGGCTCTGAAACAATTGGGGTGGTTATTTTTAATTTTGAACAGGCTGGGTACACAACTTATTCCACAGCGTTTTCAACAGTGATTGTCTTAGGAATACTATTAGGGATGGCAGTATTTTATATCTTTCAACAAATGTGGAAAAAGAGGGTGGGGGAACCATGACAACCAAGGTTGAGAACGTGAGAAAAGTCTTCGGGGATTTTGAGGCACTGAAATCTGTTTCTGTGTCAATTGAAGAAGGAGAATTTATTGCTATTCTAGGTCCATCAGGGTGCGGTAAAACGACATTATTACGACTGATTGCGGGCTTCGAAGAACCAACAGCGGGAAGTATTTATATTGATAATAAGCTTGTTGGCAATGAGAATCATGTGAAACCACCAGAACAAAGAAATATTGGCATGGTTTTTCAGTCCTTTGCACTCTGGCCTCATATGAAGATATATGATCAAGTGGAATTTCCAATTATCCACCATTCATCTACACCAGATAGGATTAAAAGTAATCGTAAAAAGCGCATGGAAACGGTTCTCAAGCTTGTCGGTCTTAGTGATCTTAGTGAACGGAGGCCGAACGAACTTTCTGGTGGACAAAAACAGCGAGTGGCTCTCGCCCGAGCCATTGCTCACGAACCTTCTCTGTTATTAATGGATGAGCCTTTAAGTAGTTTGGATGCGGAACTTAGGGAAGAAATGCGAAAGGAGATTCAAATTATACATCGAAAAACAAAAAGTACGATTTTATATGTGACTCACGATCAGGGTGAGGCATTAGCCATGGCTGATAGAATGGTGATTATGAAAGATGGAGCTATTGAGCAAATCGGAACGCCGGAGGACATTTATCTAAGACCTAATACGAGTTTTGTCGCAAGTTTTGTTAGCAAGGCAATACTTATACCAGGTAGCTGGGAGGGATCAGTATTTTACCCTGATGCAGCACCAGATAATGAATGGGATGGAAAATGTATAGCATCAGCTTTTAAGGAAAACGGAACGTATCCGGTGCGTCCTGATGAATGGATCATGAGTAAAGAATTTAGTGGCATTCAAGTTGTGATTAATAACGCACTTTATCAAGGAAGAGAAATTCATTATTCGGCTACGGATCAAACCGGTCTGACGGTGAATATGATCACTCCCATATCCGAGCGATATGAAATTGGTGATAAAGTATCTATACAAAAAACAGGAACCAAAGTTGTTTCGGTCACATCAACAACTGCCCGGTAGGTAAAATATGTGAACGATTGGTTAGCTCTGATTTACCTGAAGATTTAACCTTTATAAAGAATAATTCCGCATGGTTTTCATGTACGACACATGAAGAGTTTGGTGGATTTTTCGATATTTTATATTACTTTAAGCCTCCAGAATCAGAAACTAACTGACTCTGAGGGGCTTTTTATTAGATTTGCTGGTTTTTGAAGAAGAACTTTTATTCATTGCCAAAATCAATATCATTCCTATAATACAAGCAGTTCCTACCCATTGGAAAGTTCCAAATGGTTCTCTTAACCAAAAGAGTGTAGTTAAAACAGCTGCTAGCGGTTCTAAACTGCCTAGAAGACTTGTTTCTTTAGGCGAAAGACTTTGTAAACTTTCAATATAGAACCAGAATGCAATCATCGTTCCAAAGACGATAACAAATAGAATATATAAAGAGGCTTCTACGGTTAGGTTTGTAACGTTCACTTGCCACGGTTGGTGGATGAAACTCAAGGCAAAACCACCAATGACCATCGCCCAGCCAACGATGACTAGGGAATCATATTGTTTAAGAAGCGGCAGGGCATATAACGTATAAAATGCTAATGCTACTGCAGATAAAACACCCCAAACGATTGCTGGTGCCGGAACAGATAATTGAGATAGAGACCCGTTTGTTAACAAGAAAAAACAACCAAATAAAGCTAGAGAAACCGTTACGACATCCAATCTTGTTAACATGGTTTGTTTGCGTAAAAATAAATATATAATCAACATTGCAGGTGCCAAATATTGCAGTAATGTTGCAACGGCAGCATTACCATGATTAATGGAAGCCATATAAGTGTACTGTACAGCGAGCATGCCGAATATCCCGAAAATAACTAATTGCATCGCTACCTTCCAGTTTTTCCAGACACCGAGTACTTGAGAACGGTCCTTTTTAAAAAATTGTACGGTTAAAAGTAACAATCCAGCAATGAGCAATCGTGTTGTAACCAGCCAATTGACATCGATGGCATATTCCTGAAAGAGTTTTTGTGCAACTGTGCCACCCACTCCCCAAAATGAAGCTCCCGTGATCACGAAAAAAAAGCCAGTTTTTCTGTTAGGTATATTCATAGTTATCCGCCCTTTTATATAGCAATAGTCTTATAATAAGTGAAAAATCAATTTATGGAAAGCAGGGGACGGTTCTCTGCTTCGTTTTTTGCTTCTCTGGGTATTTCATCTATAATAGGAATAATTAATTATATAAAGAGAGGAATGTTTTCTTTGAAAAAAATTGGAGTGTTAACGTCTGGTGGAGATTCACAAGGTATGAATAGTGCGATCCGCTCGATTGTCAGAACTGGAATTGCCAGTGGATTTGAAATGGTCGGTATTAGAAGAGGGTACGATGGCCTTATGGAGAAGGACTTTACGATACTGGAATCCAAAGATGTGGGGGATATCCTTTATCGCGGCGGAACGTTTCTCCGTTCTGCTCGTTCGGAGGAATTTAGAACAGAAGAGGGACAATCGAAAGCTGTAAATAATTTAAAAGACGCGGGTATCGAATACCTTGTTGTAATTGGCGGGGATGGCAGTTATCGTGGTGCAGCTGAACTTAATAAGCGAGGTATTAAAACATATGGACTCCCCGGAACCATTGATAATGATATCCCATTAACGGATTATACTATTGGATTCGATACAACGTTAAATGTAGTCACAGAGGCCATTGGGAATTTAAGAGATACAATGAGCAGTCATGATCGTGTAAGTGTTATTGAAGTCATGGGAAGAGATTGCGGAGATATCGCTCTTCATGCTGGGATCGCTAGTGGTGTGGATGCGATTTTAGTTCCTGAAATACCAGCTGATATTCAGAATATCTCAGCAAAACTAAAAGATGGCTTTGAACGCGGCAAAACGCATAGTATTGTGATAGTGGCAGAAGGTGTTGGCAAGGCTGAGGATATTGCTCATCAAATAAATGAATACAGTGGATTGGATACAAGGGCGACGGTGTTAGGACACATCCAGAGAGGTGGAACACCATCAGCTTTTGACCGTGTATTTACTAGTCGAATGGGGCATAAAGTGATTGAACTAGTTGAAAAAGACATTTACGGTGTAGCGTTAGGAATAGAAAAAAACGAGATCACCTATCATTCCTTTGAAGAAATCTTTGCAAGTAAAGACGAGTTAAATAAAAATTTATACAAAGTATTTGAAGACCTGGTTTGATCAAAA
>NZ_JBIMEV010000018.1:0-76384 GCF_051262595.1 Salipaludibacillus sp. CF4.18 | reverse complement strand
TATTTCCTGTTCAAAACAAAAAAGCTATCAACGTCTCTCGTTGATAGCTTTTTTATATAATTTAACATAGAAGCTTAAAAAGTTAGTGCTAATTTTTCTGCTTCTGTAATACCGTTATTTGTAATTTCTTCTGCGCGGTCAGGGAACTGATTGTGACCTTCAACAATAACGGTTGAAATGTCCTTTACGCCCCAGAATCCTAACATAGTTTTCACATAGTTTACTGCCATCTCAGCGGATTGAGCTGGACCTTCAGAATAGACGCCTCCACGTGCATTTAAGAGAACGACTTTTTTATCAGGAAGTAATCCTACAGGACCTTCTGCTGTATAACGGAACACTTTTCCAGCTTGCGCTAAATAGTCAAAGTACGTGTGTAACACAGCTGGTACAGTGAAATTCCAAAGTGGGAAAGCAAAAACAACTTTATCAGCTTCTAGGAACTGGTTTAAATATTTAGAGACGGTATCTGATGCTGCTTTTTCAGATGGCGTTAACTCCATACCGTTAGCTAGTTTAAACATACCGTTAATTTTATCTGTATCATAATAAGGAAGATTTTCCTCAAATAAATCAAGTTCAGTAATTGTATCTTCCGGGTTAGCCTTCTTAAAGTTATCTAGGAATGTGTGATACAATTTCACACTTACTGATTGTTCAATTGGTCGTGAATTTGCTTTAATAAATAAAACCTTTGCCATGAATAAAAACCTCCGATTAATTTTTGGATCTATTAAATTTTATGATTGATTTGAGGGAAATCCGCAAGACTCCCGAAGGACGCCAGCGATACTATTTCAAAATCCCACGAAACAATAACAGAGCCCATTTTAAAAAAGTTGTTATAGCAACTAAAAAAGATCAAAACTTTGATCAAATTATTGTCGAGACGTTATGTTATGATTCATTAAATGAAGTAATCTTTCCATCTCTTTAAGTTCTTCTGTTGAAATACCTTTACACACCACTTTATTAAAGTTTTCTAAAATTGGAATGACTTGATTCCCTAATTCTTTTCCGCAGGAAGTAAGATATATTTCCATCGAACGTTGATCGTTCGGACACTTACTTCTGTTTAGAAAACCTTTACCCTCAAGGTTAGAAACCATTCTCGCAATATTAGTTTTGTCTTTATTGAGTGCTTTGGCTAATTGATTTTGGGTTAAACCGTCTTTTTCCCAAAGTAACATCATGACTAAATTTTGCTCTGGTGCCAGGTTATAAGGTTCTAATTTTGACTTAATATAACTTGTCAGGTCCAAATCTGTCTGATGTATCTTTATACTAATATAGTCTTGAAAAGATAATTTCAAAGGAATCCCCCATTAAACTAATTAGTTGCTATACATACTATTTCTATGGTTCAGTATAAAGTATTGACAGATAGGATGTCAATATACTAGTTCGACTTCCAGTTAATACAAAATATTAACATTGTTATATTCATCAATGGTGTTTTTCTGTAAGATTAAATATTACCTAGAATAAAGGTTCTCGAATTTTCTCAAGGAGGACGTTTCGCTAGTCCAATGAAAAAACCAGATCCTTTATTGGACCTGGTTTTTAGTGATTCATTTTTATTAATTTATGATTTTTAACGCTGTGTTTTTCCTGGATAGTGGGCGTTAGGAACAGGTACGTATTCCCAATCTGTATCTGATGCAAAGTAAAAGCTGGGGTAAGACGGCTGATTGTACGTGACATTTTGCCAAGCAATTCCAGTGCGGTACTGTGCATCGTGCATTAAGGTGTAAAGCTTCTGGTCGGTTTCTTCGGTGTTTAAATAGATACGAATCGCCGAACTATCTGTTTTACGTACGAGAAGTTCTTCTCGCCAATCACCAAAAATATCTGCAACTAATGAGGGATTCCCCTTCGTGCCGTTATTCGCCCGTGTATTTTCTGTGGTAAGTACAGTTCCATTCTGCCAATCATCTATGGTGGGTGTTTCATCTATTGAACCATTCACGATTTGTGTTGTCATATTCGGGGACCATTTGATATTCATATTTGTACCAGGCATAGCATCGCTAATAAACTTGCCATCTGCTGTCCACAAACCTTCGCCCCATGTTTCAAGCCCACGGTTATTAGGATCCACATCTCCGATCATTCCGCGTCCCGTGTCTTCTCCGGTGTATCCACCATAAAGGACGTCCCCGGATTCGGCATCTCGTAAGGCATATCCGTAAGGAGCCCAGGATCCACCTTCAAAGACCATGAAAATCTCAAGCCCGGGTTTATCTGGAATAATATCGGCTACGTGCAGTGCATCACCATGACCAAGTTTTGCAATTGTACCAGGCGCCGCACTTTCCTCGGGCATTGTATCCCGTGAACTGTAGAGTAATGAGCCATCATGATCAATCGTTGCCCCGCCATAGATGATTTCGTGTTTTCCATCCCCATCTACGTCAGCAATACTTAATGAGTGTGCCCCTTGCGTAGTAATACTATTATACAATTCATCGGTTCCATCAACACCATGCGGATTAGCATGAAATGAATTATCCATTGGAGTCCAGCCACTATCCATATACCATCTCTCATGCAACGATTCACCATCCCAGTCATAGGATACGAGAGTTGTACGAGTATAATAGCCTCGCGCAAAAATGGCAGATGGATGCTCTCCATCAAGGTAAGCAACTCCAGCAAGGAAACGATCTACTCTGTTACCGGGCTCAATCCGTGCCAATGCATAGTCCCCCCACATGAGTCCGTCATCATGACGGCCAGGTTTATAATGAATAGTGTCTAATTCTTCCGCAGTTTCCCCATCGAATACGGTTAAATACTCCGGCCCTTCAAGAATAAATCCTTCAAAACTGCGAAGTTGGTTATATTCACTTCGGCTTGGTGCATACTCATCTATGAAGTATTTTACTAGAGTCTCAGCATCTTCTCGAGATAAAGGGTACTCATACTTTTCCTCTATTCCAAAACAGTTTTCTAGTTTTTCAGGCCATTGGCCGCGAACAACTTCTTCGTGTGTATGCCACCCCATAAACAAGGTCGTCAAATATTCGAGATAGTCTTCATTACTCATCCGATAATCATCGTCATGACTGTATCCGGCTTCTTTATCTATTTCCGAGATGGTAATATATTGTTCGGTACTAATCTCGCCACTTTTATCGAAATGGATAATCTTTGTTCCGGGAGCTGTCTTGAACATTAGCTCTGCTCGACCATCTCCATCAAAGTCATAAACTAGAAATTGAGTGTAATGGGCACCTGACCGGATATTCACACCTAAATCAATTCTGTATAAAAGTGTTCCGTCCAATGTGTATGTATCAATATAGGTGTTACCGGTGTATCCAACCTGGGAGACATCTTTTGAATTAGAAGGATCCCACTTTACAATGAACTCGTATTGACCATCACCATTAACATCTCCAACACTCATATCATTTGCATGGTACGTATATTTTTCTCCGGCTGGAGTGACTCCGTCAGCTGGTTTTTGCAGGGGGAGATCGTAATAATCCTCTTCCCAAGGAGTAACGGTATCAGATAAGTCAAGCTCCTCACCATCTACAACAGCAGCTACAGAGTACTCTGCTGCTGAGGAACCATCCACGTCTAAAAAGTTTGTACTCTTTTTGACGAGAGCAATCTTTTTACCATCACGGTAAACGTTGAAATCGGCCCCTGTCATTCCATTCCCGGAAAATCCTGTAACTTCATGGCCCAACAGCCTCCAGCTCAAGAAAATCCCTTGCGATTGTGGAACGGCAACCAATCCACGATCCAAATTTTCAAGTTGGATGTTGAATTCGTTCTTCGTATCAGAAACAACTGTTTCAGAGATCTCTTCCTCTTTCTCATTTATGACCGCAGCAACTTTAAAGTAATGCTTTTTATGTGTGGATCGTTTAAAGGTATAGGAAGTACCAGTGGTTGTTTCTATATGCTTGTACCTCATCTTTTCCGTGTTCTTGTCTGCCCAATAAATGCGATATACATCTGCTTCCTCGTGAGCTGACCAACTCAATGATACAGAATCCTTCGTTAAATTAGTTATTTCTAAGTTTAACAATTGAGTATCCTCCTCAGTGTAGTTTTTATTTTGGAGATAATAAAGAATTCATATAGAGCGCTTACATAATTTAAAAAACCAGTTGTTTTACTTCAAAGGATAAGTACTGCAAATCGCTCCAGCCTGACGCTTTCCACGGTATTCTTCGAGTATTTTGATAAAAGTTCACATAAACATGAATAAAGGATAAAACCCTCTAACATATATTTTGACATAGAATAAACTTTGAGAATGTTAAAAAAGTATCAATAAGTAACTTAAACTGCTGGAAATTTATGGCGGGTCTGACCCCTAATAGAAAAGGACACTGAAAAAGTCAATGTTTACTTTTTCAGTGTCCTTTGATGCAATGTATTTTATTTGTCATCCAGTGACTCCCAACGCGATTTTTGCGTATCGGGACATTTTATCTTTGCCCCAAACCGGGCTCCAGACTACCTCAACCTCGACATGATCAATCTCTTCGACAGAATTTAGCACTACTGCTTTCATTGTACTGATGATTTGTCCAGCCATTGGGCATCCCATGGAAGTAAGTGTCATTTTAATGTGAGCCTCATTCTTATCCTCGATTTTCACATCGTAAATTAATCCTAAATTGACAACATCCATCTGTATTTCCGGATCAAGTACTTCCCCTAACGCTTCATAAACCTTATCTTCTATTGTTTGTGCCATACTAAAATCCTCCTCGAATAAAATTTTAAAACCACATTCTGAAATATAGAAACTCTCCAAGTCTTCTAGAAATGTTTGTTAAGACATTAACCGTTTTTGCCCTGTAATCTCTTGAATTGGCTTGATGTTTTGAGTAAATTCCACAGTTCCTTTGTATTCACCTTGTTCATTACGAATAGCGAAATAACGGATCAAAACAAATTTATCTTTTAATGGAATCCAAAAGTCTTCCAAATCTTTTTTGCCAGATTTAAAATCATCGAGAAGTGCATTCACTATATGGGCACTCTGCGGAGGGTGACAATTTTGAACAGTTCGACCAATGACTGATTTAGTGCGATGAAAAACGCGTTCCTTCCCGTGTGAAAAATAACGGACCACATCATTTTCATCAATCATCGTAATATCAACCGGAAGATGATTCATCATCAACTCTAGTTGTTCCACGGATAAGATCCCGGTTTCCAGCTGAATGACACCTTCTTTCATAAATGCATCAGCAGTTAAATCGGCTCGTTCAGGCTGCCAAGGGGCTGGAGATTCAATGAATGTATACCCAATCACATCACCTTCTTTTTCAATCTTTAGCCACTCGTCCTCGGTAAGTTTTTCGACAGCCATTGGAAGAAGGATATTTTCCTCCTTGTAAATCATTTCAGATACTTCGTGGATGATTTCATCCAGCAATGGGAGTATCTCAGATGTGTTCAAAGGATCTTCGATTAACTGGGTTTTCGTTGTCTTTATCGTGGCACGAATTCGGTCATCTACTCCCCACATTACTTTTGTGGGACCAAATATCCCGTATCTTTCCAAGTAGGGAAATAGGAGGTTTTCTTTTCGACTATAATGGTTATCTATCTCTAGAAGTTCGGTCAAATCCGTGAGTAGTTTAGAAATAACCTCTTCTTCTAAATGTCTTTTCTCATATTGATCCCGATGTAACTTTAGTCTGAAATTAACGTGTCGATCAATTTCTTTATTCTCTTGGAAAAAAGTGTGAACAGGATGTCCTTTCTGAAGTTGAGGCTCATTTGCTGCGTGAATCTCTTCAATGGATACTTTAAATACAGCGGTATGCACGGAACACAACCGTTGAACTTCTTCCACGGAAATGCCTTCTTCTTCCATTAAAGACTGCTCCATTTGTGAAATTTCACTGACACTTATATGATCAGTTGCCTTCTCAAACCTAGCTCTTACTTCTTCAATATTTTTTCCGTCATGCAGTTCTTTGATAATATCTTTCAATAACGCTTGTCGCTCCGTTTTTTCCAGCGAATCCATTTCACGGTTGTTGATTATTTCACTCATGATTTCTCCCCCTTTAATCCGTCAATTTAAATCCTTGTTGCTCTAACTGTTTACTAACCTTTTCCACCGAAAACCCCATTGCTCGGCATCCTTTGGAGATAGTCATGATTCTTCCGGCTGATTGAATCATTCCGGGCTTGGTAATATTGACGAAACCTATGTCTCTCATAATATTTATCAAATCAGGGTGAGCTGTACATAATTCTAAAATGGATGTTCTCAACGAAATTTCCTTCATAGGAATAATCACCTCTTATAGATGTCGTTTTCTAATTGATAACTGCTTTCAATAAAATAGTATCATGTGTATATCACCCAAGGTTGTGATTTTAATCACAAACAAAAATAAAAGAGATTAAAAAAGGGGTTTGCCCCCCCCATATATTGGAAGGTGCTGAAGCTTCGGATGATTCAATCTTAATGCCTGCAGTGAACCTTAGCTTCAGGTTTGCTATAATGGAAGGAACTAGAACATCAATCGATTGGAGAAGGTACAATGAGTTATCCGAACATCATGAAGACAATGGAGTTAATCAAGGAATTGGTGGAAATTCCTAGTCCTTCTGGACATACAAATGAAGTTATTACATATGTTGAAAATTTCTTAAAAGATTTGCAAGTCACAACAACACGCAATCGAAAGGGAGGATTAATCGCAACGATTCCAGGGAAGGAAACCGCGGAACAGCGTATGCTGACGGCTCATGTTGATACACTTGGAGCGATCGTGAAAGAGATAAAACCAAGTGGCAGACTAAAGCTTGATTTGATCGGGGGTTTTAAATTCAATGCGATCGAAGGGGAGTACTGTCAAATTGAAACGTCTTCCGGTAAAAAGTATAGTGGTACAATTTTAATGCATCAAACTTCTGTGCATGTATATAAAGATGCCGGTGAAGCCAAACGAAATCAAGCAAATATGGAAGTAAGAATCGATGAAATAGTTCACAATGAAGAGGATGTTCACGCACTGGGTATTGAGATCGGTGACTTTGTTTCCTTCGATCCGCGTGCGCAAATCTTACCAAGCGGATTTATTAAATCAAGACATTTGGATGATAAAGCGAGTGTCGGGATTTTATTACAATTAATCAAACAAATTAAAACAGATCAGACAGAATTACCTTATACGACCCAGTTCCTGATTTCAAATAACGAAGAAATAGGTTATGGAGGTAATTCAAATATCCCCCCAGAAACGGTCGAATATTTAGCAGTCGATATGGGAGCGATGGGGGATGGTCAAACGACAGACGAATACACCGTCTCTATTTGTGCAAAAGATGCGAGCGGACCTTATCACTTTGAGTTGCGGAAACGTTTGGTAGCCTTAGCGAAAGAAAACGGTATTGGATATAAGGTCGACATTTATCCGTATTACGGTTCCGATGCATCAGCAGCGATACGGGCAGGAAACGATATTGTTCATGGACTTATTGGACCTGGAATTGATTCCTCTCATGCGTATGAGCGAACACATCAGTCTTCGATTGAAGAGACAACGAAACTATTGTGGCACTATTTGCAGTCAGATATGGTATAGGAAAAACTTTAGAGCAGTCTGCTAAAATAAAGCTTGGGTTCCGATTAATACATTCATAATTAAAAAAGGTTGTGGCAAAAGTCTATATTGACTTGTTGCCACAACCTTTTTTTGCAGCAGTATAAATGTCTTATTTCCTCTTAATCTCAAATCTAGTACGCAAAATATTCGGGAAATTTAAAGGCGACATTGAACAAAAGTTATTTTCATTGTAACATTATGATATTAGATCGATCTAATTAAAGGAGGATAATGAAATGTCTGATCTTGAACGTATTGATGGTAGAACAAAGTTGATTGGACTCATTGCTACACCCATTGGTCATTCTTTAGCTCCGGTTATGCATAATATGGCATATCGAAAAATGGGGTTAAATTTCGCTTATATTGCTTTTGAAGTTGGGAACGATCAGTTGGATGATGCAGTTACGGGGATGCGTGCTTTGAATGTAGGAGGATTCAACGTATCTATGCCTAATAAAACAAAAATCCTTCCTCTTTTGGATGAAATATCTCCAGAGGCTGAGTTTATTGGGGCAGTAAACACTGTTGTTAATGAGAGTGGTAAACTAATTGGATATAATACAGATGGTATTGGTTATACGAGATCATTAACGGAAGTCGATTTTAATTTTGTTGGTAAAAAAATGACCTTGATGGGAGCTGGTGGTGCTGCTACGGCAGTTGCGATTCAAACGGCGCTGGATGGAATTGCTGAAATATCCTTGTTTAATCGTGATATATCTCCTTATTCTAAAGCTATCGAAATAGCGAATATCATAAATGAGAAAACAAAGTGTAAAGTAAATGTATATAAACTAGAAGATTTAAATAAGTTGAAAGAGGAAATCGCTGGCAGTGATATTTTAACAAATGCAACGGGTGTTGGAATGAAACCTTTAGAGGGGCAGAGTCTGGTTCCTGACACTTCTTGGTTGCGCCCTGATCTAGTTGTATCAGATGTGATTTACAATCCGCGAAAAACAAGATTACTTGAACAGGCAGAATCAGCTGGGTGTAAGACTTTGAATGGATTGGGAATGATGTTGTGGGCAGGTTCTAAATCATTTGAACTATTTACGGGTTACAAGATGCCTGTTGATTATGTTAAGGAGAACTTGTTTTGAAAGTGTTCAAAACGTGCAAGACGAAATATTAACGTTTATGTGAGATAAAGTTAATGAAAAGCCGATATTTCCTGGTGGAAGAATCGGCTTTTCATTAACTTTTTTTATAAAATTATTATGAGAAATTCAATTACCGAAATTAAATAATCGGTATGGTGTCTCCCAAAATAACTTTCGGCGGTCTGCAGCATCGGGGAAGATTTTTTCAACAAGCTTTAGTAACGTCCCGTAGTCTACTCGTTCTGAAGCTCGTAGGAAAGGCCAATCTGATCCCCAAATGCAGGCATCGAGAGTAAAAGAATCAACTAAGGCCTGGATAAACGGCCATGTGTCAGTATAAGGATAAGGTTCTTGAGAAAATTTTATAAAACCTGATAACTTTACAGTGCCTCGCCCACTTTTGCCCAGTTCAAGTAATTCTTTAAAACCTGGTTGATCAAGACCTCTATCCGGTAAAGGCCGTCCGGAATGGTCGATCAAAATACGTACACTTGATTCCTTCAGTAAAGGCATCAAAGATACAAGTTCATCACCCTGAACCTGCACTTGCAAAAACAGGTCTAGTTCTACGAGTTTCTCTAGTAGCTTCGCGGAGTTTATGTAATAATCCACCCCATAGTGAGTGACGTTGAAGGCAATTCCAATTATTCCATCAGCTTTGAGAGACTGTAATTCAGCAAATTCCACATCGTTATCAACAACCGCAATTCCTTTAAAGCGTCCCCCACTTCTAGCAATGGCATCTATCAGACAGCGGTTATCAGTACCATATCCAGAATTAGGACCGACAACTAATGAATATTTGAGACCATAAGCTTCAAAGACTTGTAAAAACTGGTCGGCTGTACTAATTTCTTGACCAGAAGGCCGATAAAAAACGTCATCAGCATAAGGAAACCGCTCTGGATCAAAGATGTGATTATGACAATCAATTTTTGGTTCATCAAAAATATTCATAAAATCCTCCTATTGTTTCGTAAAGAACGTTGGCAAGAGAAAGCCCTAAGGAGAAATAGTCTCCAAAGGGCCACCTTACTAAGTCATAGAGTAAGCAAAAGGGTTCTGTGAGTCTGTTCTATTAATTCTTTCTTCTACAGAATTTCTTTTCCTATTCAAGGGTAAATTCCCCCGAATAACCTTGCTAATTAATCATTATTGATGTAATGACGAACTCCTTCATCGTCCATTTCCCAATGAGAGAACCATTCGTCCCACAATTCCCATACTTCAGATACGATAAAGTTATGGGCTCTGTCTTTAGTCTGCGTGTATTTGTACATCGGAGTGTCATTTTCATCGTACCAAGTGTAAGTTGTGTATCTGTCTTTTGTGGTCACAACGGCATCATCAATCACGCCTAGGTCGTTTCTATCAAGCCAGTATTCCACTGTATCCTTTGTTCTTCCGTCTTGTGTGTGATCCCAGCTCCAAATGTCACCCTCACCAAAGAATAGGTAAAATGGAACTTTGTCAGTTTTACCCTCAACAGATCGCATAAGCGGGCCTGAGGTAGAACCAAAAGCGGTGAAGTATTCCGGCATTACTGCAGTTGCATAGTTGGCGAACATAGAGCCTAGAGATTGACCAGTAAGATACCGTTTTCCAGGGTCAATATTGTAATCTTTATCAATTTGATTAATGACTTCTTCTAGAAATACAAAGTCATCTTGCATATTTGTATTATGGTTGATATTCCAAGTCACTTCAGTAGATGAAGAGTATTGTTCACTCGGTAAAACGAGCATAAAACCATTCTCATCTGCGACTTCCCACCAATGGCTAGCGTCAAAGAATACTCGGGCTGTTTGCGTGTTTCCTGCAAGTACAAAAACAACAGGAATATCTTCTTCAGGGGCAGAATCAGGCACGTATACTAGATACTCACGGTTGTAGCCATCAAGGTTCATTTGCTTGATTTCTACACCTATCTCCTCATAATCAGGCCTAACACCTAATACATTACCGTTGATGGTGGTGCTATCATAACGGGTGTAGTAAGAAAGGAAATCATATACTTTCTTAGTGAAGCCTTTCGTATAAACACTATTGCCACTTCGCTCTAAAACCGCAACTTTGGAGAGGACATCACTATAGGAGGTCACGATGCTATCAGAATCATTATCCTGCATAAAAACAGTACTTTCCATTAAACCATTTGATGAGCCTTTGACTGAATCAACAGTATCATTGGCTAGTTTCCAGTAGTCAACAACGTTCTCAACAGAATTCAAATCATCGTTCACAAACCAAGTTGGTACAGGAACTTCGTTATAAGAGATGTTTTCATTTTCATTGAATGTTTTTGAACCAGTCTCTTCTATAAATTCCGTATCGAGATCTTCCGTTTGAATAAAGGCTGAACTGATCACAAAAAGAGGGTTTTCCATGGCCCAGGCTTGGAGTGCAGTACCACCATTACCGTAACCTGCCAGATAGAATAGTCCAAAGGTGTTGTAATAAGTAGTATCCCTGAACACTTTGAAGGCTTCATTTATATAAGCAAGTTCTTCTTCAACAGTTCCCCAGCCACTTTCTCCCGGCTCAAGAATGAACAGGCCTTCTGATTTTTTATCTGCAACATCTAACCAGTCACTTTTCTTAAGAAACTCTTCAGTGGTCATTCCTTCAGGAGTGGCGATGACAGTAAAGTAATCGCGGACTGTTGTATCTGGAGCAACATAAATCTTGACTGTACGGGTATCATCACCTACCGTGACATTATCAGTGAAATAACCATTCATTGGTAGGTTGTTGCCGAGTGTGATATCGATATTAGGTTTTGCGATACCATCCAGGGAGGTAGCTTCAAGTTGTATTTTTTTGTTTTTAGGGTTACTTGAATTATTACTATTTTCTGAGGCAGCTGAAACTGGTATAACAGTTCCCAACAAAATTAATGTGGTAATAATTAATAAAACTAATTTTTTACTTTTCATATAATCAGTCTCCTCGATATAAATGTAATGTGATCAACGTAATTTCTAAAAACTAGTGATGAGGCGTTTTGATAGATTATCAACTGCTTTGCATAATAGTAAGTTGTCCTTCATGAATATTGATATTACTCAAGGTGGTTATATCATAGGCCTCACACCCTCAATGTAATGATATAGTGAGAAAGCAATAGGTTTTTTAAAAGGTCTACTTTAATGTTTTCATGTTTAATTTATTGTAAATACAATTAATTATCTTTAGGAGCTAACTCAACTAGCAGTTTTTGGACTAACCATTTAGTAGTGGCTTCTTCAATATCTGTACCTACTGTGCCATGACCTCCCTGGGCATAGGCGTATAATGAAGCTTCAGCTCCTACTTCTATATATTTGTTGAAAAGTTCTGTACTATGAATGAGTGGAGTTACAAAGTCTTTGCCACCAATTGTTATCAATGCTGGAGGGTCATCTTCCGAAACGTGATTAATTGGATTAAGCTGTTGTATGCGTTCAACATGATCCCACTGTGGATGTGAAGGGTCGTTTGCTTCGTATGCTTCCATAATCTCTGGTACTTTAGATTCCTCTATTCCATAAAAAGTGGTTAACATACCTGTAGGATCTTCAGACAAAAACGCATCGGTAAAAGGGTAATAGATGACAGCAGCTTGTATACTACTTGATTGATCTAGATTACCACCTACATCCCCTTCGAATTCTTCCATATCTCCTGTAGTTGCTAACATTGAAGCTAGATGGCCTCCTCTGGAAGTACCCCAGACAGCAATTCTATCAGGATCGATATTGTATTCTTCTGCATGTGCCCTAAAATAGCGAACGTATGCTTTTGTATCATAAACATTTTCAGGCAATCCAGTTAAATATCGGTAGTCAATAGTTGCAACTGCAATACCCTGATTGGCTAATTCAATTGAAATGGGATATGATCTGGAACCATTAGCATCATCGTATGCACCACCATGACCATGAATAAATAAAACAAGTGGAGTAGGTTCTTTATTAACGTTAGAAGAGGATTTAGAGTTGCCAGACTTTGATTTAGAAGCGTGAGGCAAATAAACATTAGCTTTTAGATCAAAATTTTCTCCATGTTCATCTACGGTTGTTATTAATACATCCTCATGTGTAGGTTCGGATAAAAAACTTGAGTTAGAAAAAACAGTTGATGAAATTACAGCTGTTGCCAAAATTCCAATTATCATAGCCATTGATACTTTTAATTTTTTCAATTTATACCTCCTAATATTTCCTTCTATTAACCTATTACCTTCTCACTAGAACATATTAATTTAATGTGATATTTGTAAAATGAGTAATTTTGATATCTCCTTTCTACCCTTTTTAACAAGGTAAGTTTATTATTTATATAAATCTTAAATTGAATAATTTAAGATTATTTTAATTCAAAAACGGTTTAACAAAAAAAGTCGATGTAAGTGCTTACAAAAATTATTTTAGGTAAAGAAGTGACAATTTATTTTAGATTAGATCGATCTAATTTTGATTTATAGCTATAGTATAATGCGGTCCAAATAATTGCAAGACTTTTCTGAATTATTACTTATTTTAGCGTCATATATTTATCAAAAGTTATTTGTATAATTTAGTAGTTTAGGGTAGTAGCATGCGCAACACACTGTGAATTGGTATAAATGATAAATCTCAGTTTTACCGTAATAAAAGGATAGACTAATCTCAACAATTCCTGAAAAAGGAAACATTAGACTACTAATGTTGATGATTCACGTCGACTAGGCCAAACAAAATAAACAAGGAAGTTGGGATCGACATGTTGTGAAGGAGTCCATGAAATTGAACTTGATGCTTTAGTTTCTATTGGATTTTAAGAGCAAAGAAGTAATCGGATAAATTAATGTATCATGATGACAGACATATTCAGTCATATTTGAGGTGAGAAAGAGGTTTCTGGTACTTCCCTGAAAAAGAGAACCCAGTGAATGACTTTGACAATTTTTGAAGAACATCCACGGATTAACAGTGTAGTAAGAAGGGGAAATGCCCATTAAAAGGTATGGCTTTTGTTAAGACACAGCCCAAGTAATTGCTTATTATATAAATTAAGTTAGAAACTCAACAACTCTATTTAGTGCATCTTCGCAATCGTCACCAACTGCTCTGACAGTGATCCGTTCATTGTTTTTTAATTGAAGCGTGATTAATCCTAAAAAACTATTTAAATTTATTTCAATCATGTTTCCATTTAAAAACTTTTTCAAATATATATCAGATCGTAATGATTGAACTGACTTACTTAATTCAACAATCGTTTGCTCCTCAGAGAGATTAATTGTGATTTGTTTAGTTATAGTTTTCGGCATATTGAAATCCCCTTTCCTAAATCTAACTTTATTTAACACTTTAATGAAATAGGTGAAAGTTGAAAAATGCTGTTAATTAGATCGATCTATTTTCTTATATATATAAATTATAATAGAAATTAATGAAATTGCAAGAGTTTTCAGGTAACTATTTTAATGCTAAACGTTGGAAAAGAGGTGAATATAAAACTTTTGAAAGGAAACTTCGTGAACTGTCATTTCAGTAAAATAGAGAAAACATAATTTAAATTGGAGAAATTATTGAAATTGAATCAAAATCGTTGTAGAATAGTTATTAGATCGATCTAATAGTGAAGATTTAAAGTAAAGGGAGGGGTTAAAGACTACCAATAATTCCTTTTTAAAAATGTACTCTTGTTATTCAAAGATTCGTTAGTTTTTATGTTCTGTATTTAGATTCAAATAGATGATTGATAAACTATTGGATTTATACGCAGTGTAAAGTTCGTTATATTTTGAAAGGGTTTACAACAAGTGAACTGTAAATACATGGAATAGACCATGTACACTATATTTAGGAGGGATTACATTGTCAAAAGAACTAACAGAAGTGCAACAACAGGAACTTGATTCGGCTTTTGAAAAAGCGAATAACGCATTAAAAATTATTGAAACGTATGATCAAGAAAAAGTAGATAGATTATGTCAGGCTGTAGCGTGGGCTGTTTCAAATAAGACTACATTCTCTAATCTTGTGGATATGGGTATAGAAGAAAGTAGACTAGGAGATTCAAAGAGCCGTATGAATAAACGATTTAAAATTCGCGGGATTCTAAGGGATGCTCTAAGGCAAAAAAGTGTGGGAATTATTGAAGAGATTCCTGAAAAAGGTATCGTTAAATATGCGAAGCCGGCAGGTATCTTATCTTCTATTGTACCTACAACTAACCCTGACCTTACACCAGCTGGAACAGCTATATATGCAATTAAAGCAAGGGATGTAGTCATTTTCTCACCCCATCCTCGCTCGAAAAAGACGTCTTTTGAAACAATCCAATTAATGCGTGACGCGCTTGAGAGAGAGGGAGCACCAGCTGATATTTTACAGTGTTTAGTGAATGTAAACATCCCTATGACTAAAGCTCTAATGGCACGGGCCGATTTAGCCTTAGCTACAGGAGGAAAAGATATGGTGAAAAGTGCATACAGCTCTGGAACCCCTGCTTATGGAGTTGGTGCAGGTAATTCAACGATGATTATTGATGATACGGCAGATACGAAAGAAGCCGCTAAAAATACAATGTTAAGTAAGACATCTGATTTTGGATCAGGTTGTTCTTCCGATGGGAATCTAATCATTAGTGAAAAGGTTTATGATGAAATGTTAGATAACTTAGTTTTGGAAGGTGGCTATTTAACAAATGATGAGGAAAAAGCCAAATTGCGCAATGTAATGTGGGATGAGACTGGTCATAGACTTCCAGATACTGTTGCAATAGCACCACAAAGGCTTGCTGAAATTGCTGGTTTTGAAATTCCTAAAGATCGTAAGTTCATTATTGCTAAGGGGGATAAAATTGGTAAAGAACATCCATTCTCCAGTGAAAAATTAACAACATTATTAGCAGTATATAAGTATGAAGGGGAATTTGAAAATGCTTTGGATATGATGCGAGGTATATTTGAAGTAGGTGGAAAAGGGCACTCTTGTGGTATTTATTCATTCAATGATGATCATATAAACAGACTCGGATTATCAGCTCCAGTTAGTCGTATTATGGTGCGGCAGCCCCAGTCTAAAGCTAATGCCGGAGCTTTTAACAACGGTATGCCAATGACTTCAAGCTTAGGGTGTGGTACTTGGGGAGGAAACGTTGTCTCTGAGAACGTTAACCTTAAACATTACATGAATACTACTTGGGTTTCACGGCCTATTCCTGAAGATAAACCATCCGATGAAGAATTGTTTGGAGACTTTTACGATCCAGAATTAGAAAAATAGATATATTCATATTATTTGTGAAAAACTCAAAAGAGAAGCTTATTCTTTTGAGTTTTTCTGAATAAATGGAAATTTAGAATTCATGAATCAACTATTACCATGAAAGGTGTCTAGAGCTATGACAGAATTATCCTTGCCATCAAAAGTAATTATATGTGAAGTGGCCCCACGAGACGGGTTCCAGGCTGAGTCTGAGTGGATTCCAACTGACCAAAAAGTCCAAATCATAAGAAATTTAGCGGCAACAGGTATTCAATCTATGGAAATTACATCGTTTGTTCATCCTAAGGCAATTCCACAACTAAAAGATGCCGAAGAAGTAGTAAAAAGATCACAGGACCTTACAGGAATGAAATTTCGTGCACTAGTTCCTAATCTTAAAGGTGCAGAAAGAGCGATGGATAGTGGTATTACAAAATTAAAACTCATGCTTTCTGCAACGGATTCTCATAGCTTATCAAACGCGAATTCAACTGTTAAAGAAGCACAGGACAAATTAGAGCCAATTATTGAAGCAGCGCATAAAAAAAATGTTACAGTAGGTGGTTCTATTTCAGTTGCATTCGGTTGTCCATACGAAGGGGCGGTTCCTGTAAGTCGTTTAGTTGATATATTAGAAAGATATAAGGCAATGGGAATTACAGAGGTTTCCCTAGCTGATACAACTGGGATGGCGAATCCTAGACAAGTGTATGACCTTTTAGGAGAACTTAAAGTGAGATTTCCAACAATAACCTTTTCGATGCATCTTCACAATACAAGAGGAATGGCATTGGCGAATGCGATTTCAGCTCTGCAGCAAGGGATTATCCATTTCGACAGCTCTATTGCTGGTTTAGGAGGTTGTCCATATGCACCAGGTGCATCGGGCAATATAGCTACGGAAGATCTTGTTCACTCTTTTTCTGAAATGGGAATTAAAACTAATATTAACTTGGATTCGATTATAGAAGTTGCTAAGGGTGTTAAAAAGACCCTTGGACATGACGGAGGAAGTTACATGCTTCAAGCGGGACCTAACTCAGCACTTCATCTAAAACCTAAAGAACAGGTCAAAATGCAGGATAACGGATAGTCATTTAGATCTCTATGGAGAGGAAATCCCAACGAAGCAAACCAAAGAACAAAAAAGGTAGCTCAATCGAGCTACCTTTTTTGTTTGTCAATCGGAGTGGCCAAGGTTGATAAAAAGAGAGGGAGACCCAAAAGTCACCCTCTTTAAGAATATTTTATTGCAATGGCTTTTTCCCCCATTGCTTAATGAGGGCTTGAATCTTTTAGGACACCCTCATATGTACTTCTTCTGCTCTTAAAAATTCACTAAGAATAATGATAGTTGTGGGATGAATACAATGATTAATAGAGTTATAATCATTGCAATAAAGAATGGAAAAATGGCTTTGGCCAGAGACTCGATAGATAACCCTGTGATTCCTGAGCCTACAAATAAATTTACACCTAATGGTGGTGTGATAAAACCAATGGCTAAGTTTACGACCATTATAATACCAAAGTGTACTGGATCGTATCCGATATTTACAGCTATCGGTAGTAAAATAGGGGTTACTATAATAATCGCGGCTACCGTATCCATGAAACAGCCAATGATTAACAAGAGTAACGTAATGAGTAGGATAATTACTATCGGATTTTCTGAAATAGATAACATCGCACCTGCTACTTGAGTAGGGATATGTTCAACAGTTAGTAATCTTCCGAATGCTGTTGCTGTTCCTACTATAATAAGAACAGTTGCAGTTGTTAAAGCAGAATCAGAAAGTATTTTTGGTAAATCTTTTATTCTTAATTCTTTGTACAGAAAAACCCCTGCAACTAATCCATAGACTACTGCTACGACTGCTGCTTCCGTAGGGGTAAATATTCCACCATATATACCGCCAAGTATAATAATTGGGACTAGTAATGCCCATTTCGCATCCCAAACCGATTTAAAAAATTCGTTAAATGTAAATTTTGTGTCTGTGCCCGTGAACCCCATTTTACGAGAGTAAAGATATGTCCATAAAATCAAACCAAAAGCAACGATTAAGCCAGGAATGATACCGGCAATAAACAAGTTACTTATTGACACGCCACCTACAACACCGTAAATAACCATTGGGATACTTGGTGGGATAATAACCCCTAATGATCCAGCTGCGCAAATAACAGCGGTAGCAAATTTTTTATCATACCCGTGCCTCACCATTGCAGGAATCATGAAACCTCCAATTGCAGCCACCGTTGCAGGTCCTGAACCACTAATAGCTGCAAAAAATAAACAAGTAATGATTGCAGCGATCGCAAAGCCTCCAGTTTTATTGCCGACAATTGTATTAGCTACTTTGAAAAGCCTGTCTGACAGGCCACCTTTACTCATAATTTCTCCCGCTAAAATGAAGAAAGGTACTGCAAGTAAAGGGAAAGAATCTATTGAAGTGACTAATCCTTGTGATAAAAATCCTAACGGTAACGCGCCACTATACAGCATGGTAACTAATGTCGCTAAACCCAGAGCAATACCAATGGGGATTGTTAAAAATAAAAATAATGCAAAGGTTCCGAATAAAACTAAAGCAGTCAAAAGATTCCCCTCCTTATTTCCTCCATTTATTTCATTAATCTTTTATTTCAGTGTAATGCTCATGTTCAGGTTTCATTTCAAAGTTATCATGACCAAGCAGTGTTCTTATCTGCTTTATAATTTGTTGAATAATTCTTATAGCAGTCAATGACATACCAACGGGTGTAGCCAAATATACAACACCCATAGGAAAATCTAGTGCAGGTGAGGTTTGCCCCCATGAAAGTAATTCAGAAGACAATACATAACCATTAATGATTATGAATATAGCGAAAACAAAAAAGATAATATTTGCAAGAATGCCTAATATGATTTTCCCTCTATCTTTCAACGCCAATAGGACAATATCAACTTTTATGTGCCGTTGTTTTTTCACTCCATAGCTAATCCCTATATATACGAGCCATATAAAGCAGTATCTTGCTAATTCTTCCGACCAAATTAGGGAAGAACCAATTATGAATCTCATAAATACTTGTAAAGCAATGACAAAAACCATCGTAGCTGATAATATAATTAACAAATATTCTTCAAAATGATCATCTAACCATTTAATAATTTTCATACTGAGCCCTCGCTTTATATTTCGTCTTGTGACTAAATAGTGTTGGTTGATCGTAAAATTTTTTTATTAAGAGACTGTTCAAAAAGAAGCAATAGATCATTTCAGTAAAGTATTTGATAGATTTTGAATGTTTTTATTGCTACTTTTTGGTCAGTCTCTATGGCAAAGCGGTTCAAGGGAGTTAGAAATACTCCCTTGCCCCTAATACAAATAACTTTACTGTTGCTCAACAGCTTCGAGTAACTCGTTTACAAATTCTTCGCCTATTTCAGGTGCATATTTCTCATAAACTGGTTGAACTGCATTGAATAGTTTTTCCGATTCTTCCTCACTAAACTCTGTGATTGTCATGCCTTCTTCTTCTAAAAACGCGAAAGCATCGATATCTTCCTGTTGATTCAATTCTCTTTGATGATCTCTAGCTTGATCTGCAGCACTTTGTATTATTGTTTTTTCATCATCAGTTAAACTTTCCCAAAAGGCTGCACTAACCATAAATGGACTAGCGTTATAGATATGATTTGTTTTGGTAATATACTGTTGTACTTCATAAAAGTTTGTTGTCGTAACATTTCCTACTGGGTTCTCTTGACCATCTACAACGCCTTGTTCTAAAGCTGTGAATAGTTCAGTAAAAGCCATTGGAGTAGGGTTAGCACCCAGTTCACGCCACATGTCAATATGCAGATCATTTTCTAATGTTCTAATATCAAGTCCTTCAATATCTTCAACGGTGGTTACCTCTCGCTCATTGTTAGTTAAGTGTCTGAATCCATTTTCCCAATAATTCAAGCCAATGACTCCTTGTTCGGGGAGATCACCCAATAAATCAGTTCCTATTTCACCATCTAAAATAGCATATGCTGTTTCAGAATCAGGAAAGAGAAATGGTAAGTCAAATACTGAAAACCGCGGAGCAAAGGGAGCAATAGGGCCAGTAGAAATAGTTGTTCCTTGAATAGAATTCATTTGGAGACCTTCAAAAACTTCACGATCTCCACCTAATTGTCCATTAGGGAATACTTCGACAGTAATTGCACCATCCGACTCTTCCTCAACGATTTCACCGAATCTAACCAATCCTTTAGTTAGCGATCTTTCTTCGGGTGTTGCTACAGCCAATCTCATAACCTTGGATTCTCCGGTTGTTGCTTCACTATCATTTTGACTGGCTTCATTGTTAGTTGCGTTATTATTTTGATTTTCATTTCCGTTGTTAACGCTAGTTGTATCGTCACCACATGCTGCTAGAAGAAGTAAACTTGACATTAATACTGTAATTGAAAACCTTTTCATAAAAATCCCACCTTTTTATAATTATTTATTAAAAGATAACGCTTTCAGATAATTCTTTAATACAAAAATAAATTAATTTATTTCCTCCTTTTAAAATAATTAGATCGATCTAATGTAAACGGTTTATTGGATCTAATACTACATAAAGTTCTCAAAATTATCAACATCTTTTTTGAATATTTTTTAAATAGTGAATATATTTACGCTATTTTAGTTAGAACTAAACATACTTATACTTAATTTATATCCTGTTTTTAGAGATAGATTTCAATTTAATATAAAATTAAATCGATGGCGAATGCAGTGAAAATACCAAGCAGGATGTAATAAATAGAAAAT
The DNA here is from genome assembly GCF_051262595.1 of Salipaludibacillus sp. CF4.18. Classification (NCBI taxonomy): domain Bacteria; kingdom Bacillati; phylum Bacillota; class Bacilli; order Caryophanales; family Bacillaceae; genus Salipaludibacillus; species Salipaludibacillus sp. CF4.18. Next base: position 55,637 of record NZ_JBIMEV010000018.1, on the reverse strand, counting down.
GGCAAGTTATATAATCCTAGTTTGTAAGAATTTATTTTAAGGTGATCAGCAAGTATTGCAACAGAAAGATTGTAAGGACTAAACATCACGGTGGATAAACTTGAAGATATTAATACAATCGTCAATGGAACACTGGAAATCTCAGATAATATAGGGTTCAGCAATTCAGCAATAAGTGTAATGGAAACCAAGGGGTGAAATCCAATGAATGCAGAAAGTAAAAAGAATGCTCCAATAAGCAGAAAAAATAAAAGGGTGTTAGTAGATGTTGAGATGAATATTGCTTGCAGAAATGCTAAGTACCCAGAGATCGATAACATCTGTACAAATAGTCCTGCACTGAGAAACATGAAAAAGTAATTAGAGAGCCCTTTTGTTCTTTGTTTCCAGTGAGGTATAGCTAGAGAGAAATATCTTTTAGGTCTTCGAATAACAAAAGCCCAAAAAATGGAAATGGGGACGATTAAAATAACGATGGACAATAGAAAGCCTTTATCTAAAATTTGCTGTAAGAAGGATACCGAAAAAATGAGAAACAATAATAAAATGATTAATTCAACTATTTTCTTATAAACTCTTTTATTGATAGAGATATGTTCATTTCTTTGAGAAGCAATGAGAGGCTCTTTAAATTTAAAATAAGAAAGAATCCAATCAGACATAATTGCAATGAAAACAATAGTGATCATTATAGGGAAAACCTGTAAATAATTCGTTTGAGTTATATCTAATGAAGTACTCACCATCATTTCCATCGGACTCCAAGTAAGACATAAAGCGTATGCTCTTAATAAATTTTGGGAATAGAATTTATCAGTGACGGTTCTTGGAAGAGGATCGAGTGAATTCTTCAATGACTTTGCCAATAAGGGTATTGTTGCAATGTTTAAAAATAAACCTAATAGGTGACAAACGATAAAACTCCTAGTATATAATTTGTTTAATCGAGCTACCCCTTGTTTTAGAAATAAACTTAAATTCAAATCATATTTACCAACACGGATTAATGAATTAATAAAGGGGAGAAACAAAAATAACGAGAGTACGCCCAACATAGATTCGAATTGAAAAAGCAATTGAAACCACAATAGGTCATTTTGAATAAATAAAACCAGGCCAATGAGAGAGAAAATAAGCCCTGAAATGAGATAGAGGCCTTTAGCATGTACAAATGAAATAGACAAAGCAATTATTGCTATGGAACCGGTGATAGCCAATAAAAGGGGATTATCAAAAAACCTAGTTACGATATACATTGCTACAAGGGAAGAGTAAATAAAAATAATCATAGTTAATAATCCTTTCTTTGCAATATTTCTTGATTTCTTACATATGTAACTACAGAAAAAATAAAAGAATACTTCTTAGAATGTAAGATTCAAATGATAGTAATCTGATAAGTTAAAAAGATATGTGTTGCTTTTTTTAAAACAATACGATAAAATTTTGTTAACGCTTCCAGTATTTTAGATCGATCTAATAGCACAAGAGGATATTTTTTTAAATACTATTAGATCGATCTAATTATTGGTTGATAGTAAAAGAGAAGGGTATTTTTCGGTTCTTTTCAAATGTATCTGCGTAGCATATCAACTGAATGTCTTTACTAAATGAAATTTATTAATAATCTTATAAAAGAATTGTGGTGAATAGTATGTTAGGTCTATATCTAAAAGAACCAAGTGATCTTGGATTAAAAGAGTTTGTATTTGATACACCTATTAAAGATGATGAAGTGAAAATTAGACTTGTTTATGGTGGAATATGCGGTTCCGATATTAGTGTATTTAATGGGAGATTACCCCATGCCGTCTATCCTATCCGTCCAGGTCACGAATTAGTAGGGATAGTTCTGGAAAGTGGGAAAGACACAGATGTAAAGATAGGCAATAGAGTCATTGTTCAGCCAAATTCATACTGCGGTACATGTGAATATTGCGAAAGTGGCAGGACAAATATATGCCCGAACAAAGAATCACTTGGAGTAAATACAAATGGTGGATTTTCTGAGGAGTTTGTAATTTCTGCTAAATACTTATTAGAAGTTCCAGACACTCTTTCAGACGAAAAAGCTGTACTGGTGGAGCCTTTGTCAGTTATTGTTCATGCTTTGAAAAAAGTAGACATAAAAAAAGATACTAATGTAGCTATCATCGGGTGTGGTACAGAAGGAATGTTGTCAATTGCACTAACGGAGTACCTCGGAGCTAATATTACAGCAATTGATATTAATCAAGAAAAGCTAGATAAAGTGAAAAGCAGCTATCATAATATTAAAACATTAAAACCAGATGAGGTAGAACTAGGGTTATATGACGTCGTTGTTGAAGCAGCGGGCGTAAGTGCGGCATTTGAACAAGGAGTAGAATTGGTGAAGCCTGGAGGTGCGATGGTATTAATAGGAATGGCACCTGAGGCAACGATACCTGTAATAAAGGTAGTGAGAAAAGAAATTACTTTATATGGGTCGATTATTTATAATGTCCCGGAAGATTTTTTAAGAAGTATGAATCTTCTTAAAGATAATAAGTTCAATGTGGATCCGGTCATTTCTAAAATATATCATTTTACTGATTTTGAGAAGGCTTATAAAGATGCTATCTCAGGTCAATTTGGAAAAATTGTACTAAATTTCAAGGAGGAATAATACATGAAAAAATTAGTATCAAATTTATTAGTTAATTATCTTGAATACAGGGGTATTGAGCATATTTTTGGATTATGTGGTCACACAAATATTGCTGTTTTAGCTGAAATTGAGAAAAGTTCTATTAGATTTATTAATGTAAGACACGAACAAATTGCTTCTCATGCAGCAGATGGATATGCAAGAGCGAAGAAGCAGACATCTGTTGTTTTAAGTCACGTTGGACCTGGACTCACTAATGCGGCAACTGGAGTTGCAAATGCTGCGTTGGATTCGATTCCAATGGTCGTCATTGCAGGTGACATTCCTAGTCATTTCTATGGCAAGCATCCTCACCAGGAAATTAATTTACATTCAGATGCCTCTCAATACGAAGTTTATAAACCCTTTGTTAAACGTGCATGGAGAGTGGAGAGACCAGACTTGCTTCCTGAAATTATGGAAAAAGCATTTCAACTTGCTGAAAGTGGTAATCCAGGGCCGGTACTAGTCTCTGTGCCTATGGATATCTTTTCGAAAGAAATGGAAGCAGAGTTATTCGAAAAACAAAAACAACACACAAAAAGTATTCAAAAACCATCAATAGACGACCTTACAGCTGAACACATGATTAAAACACTAGTAAATGCTAAAAACCCTATTTTCTTTGTAGGCGGAGGTATTATGTTAGCTGATGCAGCGAAAGAGCTAAGGGAATTAGTAGATCATCTTGGTATTCCTGTAGCCCATTCTTTGATGGGTAAAGGAGCTGTATCAGACGATAATCCTTTAACTTTAGGAATGACTGGTTTCTGGGGAACTAAATTCATTAATGAAAAGTGTAGAACTGCAGACTATATTTTTGCATTAGGAACGCGATTCGCGGAAGCAGACAGTAGTTCATGGGAAAATGAATACACATTTAATATCCCTACCACTAAAGTCATTCAAATTGATATTGATGCAAGTGAAATTGGTCGAAATTATCCAGTTGAAATCGGTGCTGTTGCTGATCTTAAACAAGCACTTACTGTATTAAATCGGGTTGCCAAAAAGATCTTACCAAAAGGATATGATAATCAAGGTTTAAAAGAAAAAATCCTTCAGGATAGAAAAGAATTTAAACAGAGTAATTCTAAATTCATTGAAGATGATTGCTTCCCGATGCAACCACAACGTATTTTACATGAGGTACGGCAGGTGTTGCCTAAAGATGCCATTATTACGACCGATGTAGGATGGAATAAAAACGGTGTAGGACAACAGTTTCCGATCTATGAAGCAGGGACAATATTTACACCTGGCGGCTTTGCAACAATGGGATTTGGTGCCCCTGCTGCGCTAGGCGCGAAAATTGCACAACCAAATAAGGTGGTCGTATCTTTAGTAGGGGATGGAGGATTTGGACAGAATCCCGCTCTTCTTGCAACAGCTGCTGCGGAAAATATCCCAGTAATATGGGTTGTTATGAATAATTCAGCCTACGGTACAATTGCTGGCTTGGAAAAGGCTCATTATGGTACAACATTCGGAACGGTATTCGAAGAATCAGCTGATTTCGCGATGATAGCCAAAGCATATGGGGTCGATGGAGTGAAGATAAAGACAGCTGAGGAATTTAAACCTGCTTTAGAAGAAGCAATTGAATCAAACAAACCTTGTGTAATAGATGTTGCTATGATTAATAGCCCGGTTCCTACTGATGGCCATTGGAACATTATGGATATTTATTCTCCTGGTCGCAAAGTTCATCATGTGGAAGTTAAATAGGAATTCTTGCATAAATTTATAAAAATATGAGGAGGAGTCATTTATGAAAATCAAAGTATTAGATCCTTTCAAAGATTCTCAGCCTAAATGGTTAGGACTGGAGCAACCAGAACTAAATCAAATAAGAAAAGTCTTTCAATTAATATCACCTGATAATGTGGGTTCTAAGCAAATAATGGCAGGGTTAACGATCTTTGAGCCTGGTGAAGCAAGTTCGTTGCATAATCATGCTCATTCAGAGGAATTAGATGTTGTAATTAGAGGTTCAGGTGAAGTAGTAGATGATAAAGGCAATCGCCGCTCATTCAAGGAAACAGATTATATGTTTATTCCGGAAGGGGAGTATCATCAACATATAAATACGGGCGACGAACCATTATGGCTTCTTTGGAGCTATTCACCATTAGGGGAACTACCTAAAGATTAATAACATTTTATAGATATAATAATAGTTACATCTAAGCTTTCATAATTTTCACCCTTGTATGTTATAGAGGTGTAAGTTATGTTACCTTAGAGTGTAGCTATTTTTTTATGAAAATCTTGCAGTGTATTGAAAGACCACTTTTTTAGATATTTTGCTTTTTTTATTAGTTGCCTTTTCATACATAATATTATATACTTTAATACATAAAAGCGTAACAGCGTAGAAGCGTTGGATCGCAAACAGACAACCGTGGAATGACATAGAATGGGAAAATAGCCGTTTTGAGTCTTATATAGAATAGTGAAGGGATGGTTTATTTGATGTATGAAATAGAGAATGTTCTTAATTCGGTGACAGATGTAAATAAAGACAGAGAAGAGCCAAGCATTTGTGTACCTTTAGTTGGAAGAAATGTGGATGAAATTATAAGTGAAGTTGAATTTATTCAACCTAAAAAACCTGATATGATCGAGTGGCGTGCGGACTTCTTTGAAAATTTAAATAACTCTAGTAAAGTGATAGAGGTTTTATCTATTCTTAAAGTAAAGATACCGGGAACACCAATCCTTTTTACCATTCGATCCGAAAAAGAAGGCGGTCAAAAAATAGTCTTATCTGAAAAAGATAAAATAAACCTTTTTGAAAAAGTCTGTACAGAAGGTATAGCTATTCTTGATTATGAAATACTCAATGGAGAAAAAAACATTAAATTAGTTAGAGAAATAACAAAGCGCAATGGCGTTAAGTTAATGTTATCCTATCACAACTTTCAAGAGACACCTGATCACAAGGAACTTGTTGCTAAATGTATGGAGGCCGAATTTCTTGAGGCGGACAAAGTTAAAATATCTGTTATGTCTCACCATAAAAAAGATGTGCTATTATTATTAACCGCAACGAATGATGCTTCAAATACAGTTAAGATTCCTCTTGTAACAATTTCAATGGGGGAACACGGAGCAATTACAAGAATAGTAGGCTGGGCATTCGGTTCAACAATTACCTTTGCTATAGGTGCGAAAAGTTCTGCACCGGGGCAGATGCCAATTGAAAAGTTGAGGTCAGTGATACAAGTTATTAAAGATTCTATATAAATACTTGTTACGGAGCCCTAAAATTAGGTGCTCCGTTTTATTAAATTTGGCTGTAATATATTTCGTTGTAAGCTGGTGTTTGGATTTCCGATTCGTTGAAGTAATATTTCAGCTGCTTGCGAGCCAATAGTTCGCGGGAAGGACTCAATGGTTGTAAGTGGAGGATTGGACAATGTAGCTTCTTTAACGTTATCAAAGCCCACTACAGAGATATCTTTACCGGGTGTTAATCCTTCATCACGTAAGCTTTGCATGACCCCAAATGCAACTAGATCATTAAAACAAAAAATAGCTGTCGGAGGTATTGAATTAAGTAAAGCTTTTTTTAGTGCTGACCTTCCACCTTCTCTTGTCAAAGAGCTCTCGATTACTAAAGATTGATCAAACTCGATACCTGCGTCAGTAAGTGCTGTACAGTACCCTTCTTTTCTCAGTTGCCAGGCAGATGATTCGGATGTACCACCTATAAAAGCGATTCTTCGATGATGATGATTAATTAAGTGCTTTACGGCAAGAGTTGCACCATATTTATAATCAATACCTATATAATCAACATTCAAGGGTGGTATTTCTCTTACGGCATGTACTAACGGAATATCCATATTTCTCATTCGCTCAATTGTTCCGTGAGAGCTATCAGAAACCGGACATAGGATTACTCCACCAACTCTGTGTTCAAGCATTGTTGAAATAAGAGCCACTTGCTTTTTGTCGGAATCAAAAGTTGTTCCTAAAAATACGTTAAATCCAGCTTCGTCCAATGCATTGTGAACACCAACTAGTAATTCAGAGTAATACGGATTGGCAATATCAGTGATGATTAATCCTATAGTAGTCGATGTTTGAGATCTCATATTTGCTGCTACACGATCATATACATAACCTAATTCATTAATAGAATGCAGGACTTTTTCTTTTGTAGAGTCTTTAATTGTTGTTTTTCCGCGCACGATCAGCGATGCAGTAGCTCGAGAAACACCAGCATGCTTTGCAACGTCTAACAATGTTACACGTTTACTTGTCATATTTATCACCAGCTAAATAAATTATTTTGAAGACGATTACATTTGGTTGTAGTTTACTTGCATAGAAAATAAATTTCAGTTATTAAAATGATTATACTATATTATAACGTAATATATAGGAAGGTTCTATTATTTGTTTAGTCAATCAAATAATATTATTACCACTTCTCAAGAAATGATATAATGAAGGATATAGAATACAATATAATTCATACCTACATATAATGTAATAAAAAGCTGAAAAGAGGGAAACACATGATGAACAGAGGTCTATCTTTTCGACAGAAAAACATAATCTTTATCGGTTTTATGGGAGTTGGAAAAACTTCTGTAGGTAAGTTAGTGGCTGAGAAACTATACAGAGGTTTTATTGATGTTGACCAAGAGATAGAAAAAGAATTTGAAATGAGTGTACCGGAAATATTTAAAGAACATGGAGAGAAAGTTTTCCGTGATAAGGAAAAGCAGTTAACGATCGATTACTGCAACCAAAGACTCAAAGTGATTTCTGTTGGTGGAGGTGCTTTTAAACAAAAAGAGATCAGAGACATTTGTTTATCGAGTTCTATTGTCTTTTTTCTTGATATGTCATGGGAGTCTTGGAAAGAAAGAATAAACATACTGATAGACAATCGGCCAATTTTACAAGGGTTGTCTCAAAATGAAATGAAAGATTTATTTTATGAAAGACAGGGTATGTACAATCTTCACCATTCAAGATATAACACTGATCAACAATCTGTGGAGGAAGTAGCTGACTATATTATTGAGTCACTAAAATTAGCTTGGCAGTTACATGAACCAGATTGGGATTAATAAAATAATTACCGAATTATACTATTTTCGTTCCATTGGTCAAATAGTACACCATACAGGGTGCTATTTGACTTTTTACAAGGTAATTTATCTTTTTATTATTAATTGTAAATTTCAACTTTCTTATTTAAGAAAATACCTCCTTTAGGACACTCCTCACACCCCAAAAACAGTCCAAATAGTTTTACTAGGCACTTGATGTAGAAAAAGTAGAATAAAAAATAAAAATATTGTCGAAAAAGAGTATTTTAGTTAATTCGTCAAATTATCCCACAGGGTCTAGCCATCTTACCTTTAACAAGGAAAGAATAAAGGGGAACAATCCTTGTAATTACTAGGAAATTCAATGAATTAGATGAGTGACAGACACGACGATAACGAGTAAACTAAAGGAGTGTAATCTGATAAAGGAGGACTATTGTATGCATCCATCAAAGCAACCTCGAAGAATATTGTCGATTTCTGTCATTGTGACATTTATCCTCGTTGTTATCATGGTCTATCAAGCTAGCAAAATATTCTTGATGGATGGTGCAGAGGCTCAAAGCAAAGCAAATGGGGAACAAACAAAAGTATCGATACTTACCTCTGATAAAATTGTCGATCAAAGCTGGGGAAGCCTGGCATACACTGGGCAAATTAAGATAGAAGAGAATTTCCCTGTTGATACCACACTCTATAGTGAACTGAAGAACCCCAAAGATAAAGAAAATGCAGTGAAACTGGCTTTGGAAGAGGGCTCACAACTTATTATAGGCCATGGACGGGAGTTTTCAGATGTATTTAATAGATTTGCTGAGAATCAACCTGAATCAACATTTGTTACGATACATGGAAATTCAAAACATTCGAACCAAGCCGTATATACATTTGATCAAGGAGAAATAGAGTATTTTGCGGCATTAGCTGCCGGAATGAAAACGAAAACAAATAAAATTGGAGTCATAGATTCGATAGATGAACATCAAAACCCTCAGTTTGAAAAAGGTATTTCCTATTATAAACCAGAGGCTGAACTCTATTACTATGAGGCAGGCAGCAGGGATGATGGAAATGAAGCTGTAGAAGTTATGGATCAATTGTTGGAAAAGGATGTAGACGTTATTTATTCTAAAGGAAATGCATTCAATCAAAATGTTATCGAACACGCTAAAAAACATGGTGTTTTCGTGATCGGATATGTGGAAGACCAATCCTATATGGCTAAAGATCTTGTATTGACTAGTGTGATTAATGACGTGCCCCAAGTATATATGGTAATTATGAGGGATTATTTTTCAGTAGAAGGAATACAGCCGGGGGTTAACATTCTGGATGAGGACGATGAAGTTTATAAATTAGCCCCGTTCGGACCGATGTTCTCTGAGCAGGAGTTAAACTATATTGATAAGCAAAAAAGGAAGTTTTATTCTGGTGAAATTACGTTTTAAAGAAAGTGTGGAATAGGATAATGAAAAGTTTTCTGAAAAAAATGACACTCCGCAGTAAAATTTTGTCTATCCTTCTTATAATCATTATTTTACTAAGTAGCTTTTCATTCATCCTCATTCAATCGATTAACGAAATGAATCAAGTTAGTGGTAACATAAGCCAGGAGACGATTCCGGAACTTGTTTGGATTGCTCACTGGGAAGAACAGCTGAGTGTAAAAGAATACATGGTTAACGATGCGTTAGAAAATGAATTTTGTTGTGAGTTTGTTGACACCTATATGGATTACCACCAACAATCCAGTGAAAGTTTTACAAAAGAGCAGGGATCACCACCAAATGGTATCGAACATTTCCAACGTGACATGGATTTATTAGACTTTATGATTGAGAACAATAGCCAGGGTTTGCTTGAATATAGCGATACGGAAGCAGCTAAAGAATACGTGGAATCAGAATACCTCGTCATGCATCAAAATATGATGATAGAACTCGAAGCCGCAAAGGAGAGAGTTCTTTCAACGATGGATTCTTATACAGACCGATTCAATGGCATCATTAACAAATCACTAAGCCTGTTATTAGCAATTATGATTCCAATGATTATTCTGGCAATTGCAGCTGCTTATCGAATCAGTGGTAATTTAACTCGCCCTCTTGAAAAAATGGTAGTAAGAATGCAGCAGATAGCCAAGGGGGAATATGGCTTAAAACTTGATGTCACGGATCAAGTAGAGTTACAGTCTTTAACAAATTCAATAAATCATATGTCACGAGAGCTTCATGAGTCGTTTGAAACAATTATGAATGATAAAACGTATCACGAACAAATATTAAATTCATTACCGGTTGGGATCGTCACTTCCGATGGTGAAAATAAAAACTTTTCTTTAAATTCAACTGCAAAAGAGTTGTTAGATAAAGATAATGGTGAATTTATTAATATCTTACAGGAACCTAGCAATCGGAACACAGCTTTTTGGGATAAAATGTTGTCGATGAGCATTTTTCAGAATGTAAAAGTACCATTTCACATGAATGGTAGAGAACATTCTTTTCTCATATCCCAAACGCATCTTTGGAATCGAGACAGACATGTTATTGGCAAGATCTTTTACTTTTTAGACATTACGGAAACCGAAAAAATGGAAAAAAAGATGCACCAAACAGAAAAACTAGCTTTAGTTGGGGAATTGTCGGCGGGAGCTGCACATGAAATTCGTAATCCTTTAGCGGTAATCGATGGATTTCTAACTTTGATGATCCAATCTTTACCGAAAGAGGACAAGGAGAGATTTCATCTTCCACTGCTGAAAAAAGAACTTAAACGTATTAATTCGATCATTGAAGAGATGTTAATGTTAACGAAGCCAAGTGCTCCAGAGTTACAGGCAGTTTATTTAGAAGACATTATACAAGACATTCTTCCATTAATTAAAGGCTCCTCTACCAACAATAATATTGATTTCCTTGTGCATCTGGATAAAACGAAGCTGCTGGTAGATGCGAAACAAATCAAACAAGTACTGCATAATTTAATTCGCAACAGTATCGAGGCAATGGATGGAAACGGAACAATTTCGATAAAATCCTCCATCGATAAAAACGACTATGTTGTACTTTTGCAAGATGATGGTCCTGGTATCGCGGAAAAAGTTCAAAGTACCCTCTTTGATCCATTCAAAACCTCTAAAGAGCAGGGGACTGGATTAGGCTTAACGATTGCACAGCGAATCTTGGATAATCATAACGGAAAACTGGAACTTAAATCTACTTCAAATAAAGGAACAAGTTTTTTATTGAAGTTTCCGCTAAACGAGGAGAGAATCAACATGATAAAGAGTAGAAAAGGTAACGATAGTAGAATCGAGCTTTCTCAAGACAGATAAGGGAAGTGACTTGCAGTCATGTTTAATATTTTTGCAGTGTTGGTTATTGTATTAACAATTTTTATTGCATCTTCCATGGGATCGGAACAACAGGATATAGGTCCGATACTTGAAGAAATTAGTGACAGGGACAGTTTAACTAACACACTTTCCTCTTTAAAAAATATTGTCCAAAGCATCATAGAACATAGTGTTACTTTTTTCACAGGAAATCCATTGCTTGGTTTTTTGGTTTTATCAAGTCTGGGCTTATGTGTGTTTCTAGTTTTCTATCGATTAGCACCAAAAAAGGAACAAGGAAGTAAAAAAACTATCAAATCATTTCTTCTAACAATGCTCTCATTTTTCTTCCTGTTAATTTTCTTTATAGCAGTGAGGAGTGAAACTAGCAGCGAATTAATTAGAGCATTTGTTTCTTTTGACACGCTAAGAACGATACTTTTATATATTGAATTTAGTTACGCAGGCATAACTATAAGTGTACATACCCTAGGTGTAGAAAATTTTTTACAGTTTGTCATTAGGAAATTTGCCCACTTCTTTCTATTTAGTTTATTAGGTTTTTTCTTTTATTTAATTATTTACAAGTATAGTAGACAGAAAATTTTATCCATTGTTTTAACGGTATTATTTGTGACAGGATACGCAGCTCTGGATGAATTCCGTCAGTCTTTACTCCCAACGAGAACCCCTTTGAAAGAGGACGTAATGCTGGATACTGCCGGAGGGATTTTTGGTGTTAGTATGGCGATATTAAAAAGTACAATATCAGAGTGGTTTTCAAAGAGAAGGAAATTGTGAGACTATTAAATAGTAAATTCTCTGTATACGTAGTATGAAGATATTAGTATAATAGTTGTAGATTAATACAAGATTTGTCGAAGGAGTGTAAGCTTTTGAAAAAAATAATTTTTATTTCTGTTATTGTTTTATCTCTTAGTGCAATTATTTTTGGAAGGTTATATTATAGCAATAAATTAGAAGACATATCTGCTTCCGCACATGAGCAACTAGGAGCTACCAAAAGTGAATTATCAGAATCGAACGTTTCTGCGGGGAGTGATGAAGACGGAACAGAAGAGTCCAATATTGATAATGAACATATGGCGGACTTGGAAAAACTTACAGAAGGACTTTTACCTTCCGTTAAATCAAAAATTTTTGAAAAAGGATTAGAGAATGAAGAAATAGAGCTTGTGATTTTTGGTTCTAAAGCTAATGAAGATTCATTAAATCTAGATGTAGTTCCTTGGCCGGAGTTATTGGAATCTCATTTAAACTCGGGTTATAGTCAAGACTTGTTTGCTGTGAATAACCAGGCTTTTGGTGAGTTGACTAGTAACGAAATTATAGAGGCTGGATACCATACTGATGTTGCAGAGTTAGATGCGGATATAGTTATCCTTGAATCTTTTAATTGGAGTGACAATAACGCAAGTCCAATTGTTCCAGTTGAGGATACGGTTTCCAATTTACAAACGATGGTAAATGTTTTAAAAGAAGAAAATTCTGAGGTAATAGTATTTGTTCAACCACCGCAGCCTGCACATGGCGCAATCTATTACCCCGTACATGTGGAGACTATTTCAGAGTACGCTGAGGAGAATGAAATTCAATATATAGATCATTGGGAAGCATGGCCTAGTAAAGATGATGACGACTTACTTGGTTTTATGGAAGAGGGGGAAAGCATGCCTAATCAACAAGGGCATGATCTATGGATGAAGTATATTGCAAGTTATTTTATCAATGAAGTACAAGAAAATTAATTATTTATATCTTATCTATTCCACACACCTTTTCGTGGGTATATATTGTATGTAAAAATAAGCGCAGGCGCTGGAAGAAATAATTTTCTTTCCGCTCCTGCGCTTACATGTCTCTCTAATATAAGATAAGATCTATCTTTAAAAGCTAAACGATAATAGTAAAGATGGTTTTGTAAAAGTATATGGAGGAATGTTATAATAATCTTCTAATTTCTATAGTTTAGCCTTTCCATACAAAGGAGTTTTTGAAGAATGATTGAAACATTGCAGGATATTTTCACTGTCTGTGTTCAGCATAATCCAAATGGGACATATACCTTAGCAGGCTTAGTAAATACTAATGATATACAAGATGACTTAACTATATGCGTTTATGTACGAGGTTCAAGTGGAGGGCTGGAGCTGGTAGCTGAAATCGATACGGATGAGTTTCGATACTTTGAAGTTAGAGAGTTGAATATTACGATGGGGAAGTATGAACGAACGCGCTTCTATTTAAGTATTGCTAATAGCAATATTTTAAGAGAAGTGGTATTGGATGAGAATACTTAAGGTTAAAAAGAATCACTTGAGTAAGGATTAAATATGCTTTAATGACGATAAATAAGTGTAGTGGAAGTTCATGAACTCCTCCACTTATTTTTTGCTAACCACCCATTTGCACTATTCCAAAAACGCTAACAATTGTAATATAGATAACGCCTGAAATAACCAGGAATATTTAAATAGACACTTTTTAAGTTAAATTAAGACGATGTAAATTCCTTGGTTTCAAAGGAGCCATTCTCATTAGATTTACTAAATTTAATACGATGTGCAGAAAAACCTTTAAAACATGTAGGGCACTGGTATGGAAAAGTATTCTTCTTATTCAAAGCTGCTGTCCTAATGTCTGGCGAATGATCTCCGTATGTATCACAAACTAACTGATTCCAAAGGTTAATTTCATTTGCTTCGTTACATATTGGGCATTCGGCTAGTGTGGCTTCCAAAATTTTCTTTTTTCTTGTTGATGTCCAAAACATATAATATTCTCCATTCCTATAAGTAGATTCATAAAAGCAACCGGAATAGCTGTTTGGTTTCACTTTTGTGATTCATTTATTTTTCAGAAATTTATAGCTTTCTTAATATATCTTATTATCTCAGTTAGGTTAGAAAAAATGAATCGATTATACTAAGTTTTGGAATAAAGACCTATATAATATTTTATATAATAGGCCTATAGTGCTTAAAATCAGGTTTTTTATCAAATAATAACTATAAAACTAGTAGGACTGAAATTTAAATTTTTAAGCAACCTAATATAGTAAAGAAGAGTGAGGTTTAATTCGTGCGTCTTTTGACTTATTTAAAATGTTTGAAAAACTCACTCTAGTGAAGTATTAGTTTGGATTAGTTCTCATTGTACCGTAAAATATGCTGAAAATCGACAAAAAGTGGATTTTTATATTCGAGAAACTTGTCGAATATTAAAAAAATACCCTTTAAAATGTTAAAAACCCAGGTATTATAGAGTGGCTATTATACAGGAATAATAGTTCTATATTCAAAATAGTTTTATACTAAAACTTTATATGTATTCGATCTACTAATTCATATATACTATATTTAATCTAATTATATGTAAATTATTTATATATAATTCGATAAATACGGAGGTGTGATGGGTTGAATAATGTAAAAACAGTAAAAAAACATTTAAAAGTCATACTTTTTGATAGTCAAAAGATACTTACCGAAGAAAAAATCTTTCAGCATAATAAGGATTTAATAGATGTAACAATCATGTATACAACAAATAAATTGGATTGTGAAGAACCGTATGACTACCTTTTATATTTAGTGGAAGACTGTACATACTTTCATGACGAAAATTTAGCTTACTTCAAAGAAGAGCTTCAAGGTAAGAAAAAAATAATTATTGTTACTAAAACGAAAGTAAGAGAAGAATTTGTATCATTGTTGGCGTTACCGGTATATGGGATGATTTCCTATGAGTTTTTACTTCAAAACGAGAACAATGTGATTGAACTCCTAAGAAATGAACGTTTATTAGTAGACCCGGCCATTCAAAAAAAGCTAGCATTTGAGATTGACAGAAAAAAACAATCAAAAACTCCTTTGAAAAGCTTTGTTCTAAATAGAGAAAAAGTTGCGCACATTTTAAAAGTTAATGAGCAAAATGTTCTGCAATTATTATTAGACGGTAAAAGTACAAAACAAATTGCAACAGAACTTCATTTCTCACCTTCTACTATAAGTACAATTATCTGTAAATTATTAAAGAATTTAGGCGTAAATGACAGAACGGAAGCAGTTGTCTATGCTATTCGTAATGAATGGGCAGTTGGGGAAAGATAAGAATCCGCGAGACTCCTATGGAAGAATGATAAGGGCGCTGAAAAATAAAAACGACTTTTCAGTGCCCTTGGCATTTAATAAATGAAGCGATTTTGTTCATTGCATTTTACTATCCTTTGAAAACAAACATCGGTAAATCAGTGTGTCCCATTTCTCTCACGTAGATAAATAAATTTCCTTTGTGATTAATTTCATGGTCGATAGCTGCATGGATAACTGCCTTAGCAGGTAATTTCATTCCCATAGTATCCGAAAGATCAATGATTTCAGAAAAGCCTTCATCAGATATTGAATCTAAAAGTGTCAAAGTCTCCTCGGTATAGGTTTTAGCGAGCTCAGATAAATTTAGATCGGTTGCAGTCGCATCATGAAGCTGTTTTGGTTGTTGCTTTGCTGCAGCTGATGTAATGGAATAGAAAGATGTTAGCATATGAAGAACCAATTTTTGAGCAGACATAGACGTTTCAGTTGGTCGGTAATTATAGTGTTCTTTGTCTATTTTATTAATTAATTCGTTCGTGATCGTACGGTGTGATAAAAAGTACCCTCTTAATTCTTTAGCTATAGTCATAGTATTATTCCTCCTCTTTGCTTCCATGATAACTCAATTTTTCGTTGTCGTCATTTATGTGACTTGCAAATAATATAAAGATAAATCAAAAAAGGGACTGTTCATTTCGTATGCCGAAGTTTTTCGTGTATGATGTAATTTGGTTCGAATAATAAAGACGGCTATGCCATTTTTATTAATACATATCGGTTTTTGAGAGGATTGCATTCCATGCTTACAGAACTTTTTCTAATTTTTATCATTTTATTTATCGGCAGCTTCATTCAGGGAGTAAGCGGATTTGGTTTCGGGATTATCGCTATGAGTTTTCTTCCCTTTATTTTTACGATTAAGGAGAGCACATTGTTGGTAGTATCTTTAGCACTGATTACCGCTCTAAGCATCGTGGCGCAAATGTATAAACATATACAATGGAAAAAAATAAAAATTTTGTTAGTAGCGGCTTTAACAGGCAGATTATGTGGTTTTTTTGTTCTTGATAGATTTGGAGAAATGGACTTCTTGAAAAATCTACTGGGAATCTTTCTTATCGGAGTAGTTATCTATTTGTTTACTAGTAAAGCTCCAAAAGATACAAAAGTGATCAATGAGACTTGGTTACCAGTGGTCCTT
This sequence comes from Salipaludibacillus sp. CF4.18, assembly GCF_051262595.1. Lineage (NCBI taxonomy): Bacteria > Bacillati > Bacillota > Bacilli > Caryophanales > Bacillaceae > Salipaludibacillus > Salipaludibacillus sp. CF4.18. The sequence goes on along the minus strand of NZ_JBIMEV010000018.1, from coordinate 39,244 downwards.
GGTTTTTTTGGAGGATTAGTAGGCGGTGTCTTTGCTGTAGGAGGACCTTTTTTTGTTTTCTTTATGATGCTAATTTTTAGTAAGGATAAATATGCATACAGTGCTAATTTACAAGCAACTTTCGTTTTGACAAGTCTTTTCACTATCGGTTCTCACGCATTAAACGGAGACTTTACCGGGAGTTTCCTTGTGTACTTTTTTGTAGGGGTTGTTACCGTTATTATAGGTTCGCGCATTGGAATTTATTGTTTCACGTTTGTTTCACAAGAGGATGTTAAGAAAATAGCTGCTGTATTTGTTGCTGTAGCAGCCGTAAACCTTATTTTGTTCGGTTAGATACATAAACATAAAATAGAAGAGAGGAACACAATGGATGAGTGATAACTAAACTGCTTGATGATGTTCCCACTCTTTCTATTAGAATGATGCACTGGCATATACTGCGACTTTATTTCGCCCTTGTTCCTTCGCACCGGTATACATAGCCCGGTCTGCGTTGCGAAGCACTGACAAAGGGGACTGGCTTGGTTCTTCCTTGGTGGCGACCCCAATACTTGCAGTGATGCAGATATCAGCATCTTTTCCATCGGATAAATCTTCTGTTACATAAAAAATATGATTTTCCAGTTTTTCTCTTATCGTATTTGCAAGACCTGTGGAATTTAGAGAGTTCTGTCCATCTAACAAAATAACAAATTCTTCGCCACCATACCTCGCCAGGACACCCTTGTTTCCTACTAAATCCCGTAAAATGGAAGCGACTTCTTTCAATACTTTATTTCCACTATAATGCCCGTATGCATCATTGATTCGTTTAAAATGATCTAAGTCAATTAAAATCATCGAATACATTAAAGAGTCTTGATTGTATTGTTCCTTTAAAAGTGTATCAAAATAGCGGAAATTATAAATCTTAGTTAAAGAACACATAATGCTTTCCTGTTTCGTTTGTTCTAACTGACGAATATTTTGTAATGCAACGACAGTATAATTCCCCATTATCTCCAATAAGCGTAAGTCTACTTTTCCAAACACTCTTGGTTTAGAAGAGGTTAAGGTGATGATTCCAGCCACTTGCTTGCGATATACGGGTACAGATAATATAGATTGGGTATCTGTTAATTCTTTCAAAGGGTCTAAATGTTTCCAAGCGTTTTTTGAGTGAAACAAAAGCGACTTTTTTGTATTAAAAACTTCGAGAGTGACTCCATCTTGAAAAGTAATCGATGTCATCTCTTCGGGCAATTCAGACGGAACATTGATTCTGTGAAGTTTTCCATTTTTTTGTCTTTCATATAGAAGTATATTTTCCGAAGAGAAAATAGAACGGCAGCTTTGGGAGAATAATAGCAAAATATCATTAATTGTAGATGTATCATTAATGTTGTGACCAAACTGACTGACTTTTTCAAGTAGCCGAGCATCACGTCTACTTCGATTGTATAGCTGTAAAATAATAAAGAAAGCAATAATTGGAATACCGACTAGTATAATGGCTAGGTACCCTGACCAATGGTAAGAAACGGTTAGCGTTATTCCGACAGGAACGACGAGAACAGTGGTTAAAGCTTGCAATAATAATGCTCGGTTAAAAAATTTAGGTATTTTTACAGTTGATAATGTATTTTTTAGAATGTAAATAAGGTAGTTATTTAATAAAAAGTAGCTACTAACATACACAATGATGGGAAGAATCATACTGTAAATGGAATTGGTTTCGTTTATCGGAACTGTACCACCGGTGAGGTAAAATAATGATCCTGCCCCAAAAGAAGTCCCAATGAATATGAGGGAATTGAGAGGAAAGCGGTAAGCATCCTCTTTCGGAACACGGACTCTTAATAACATACTGAAAATAGCTATTTGAATGACCAGTGCTTCGATGACCATGCCAAAGAATAAAAATAATGTTAAGGATACACCTTGAATAGGCATGAAAGGTGTATTGAAAAATTTAATAGGAAATAAGGAAGCTATGAGCATTAGAATAAGGAACACGAGAATGTCTGGCCAATTGTTCACTAATACCTCACTCTTTGAAGAAAAGGAATATATAAGAAAAGGTGTAAAAATTGTAAACCAAATTACCCAAACAAGTCTTTGATTTTTTATTGGCATGGACGTTCCTCCCTAGCGTAAATAATTCTTAAATAACTGTATAATGGAATATTCTGACTATTATAAATGGTGACTTATTTATTATACATCGTTAGACCTAGAATGTCAGTGAATTTTCTGGCTATTTTTCAAAAAAATGTATTTTATTTACCGTACGTTATAAGGGGAAAGACATATTGCTAGTCGCGCACAGCAAAAAGAGGGAATCAATTGCTAAATAAGCTAGTTGATTCCCTCTTTTTCGCAAGGTAGGAATTTATAAAATTGGCAGCTACCTTCACGCCGCAAGTATCAAGGGAAGCCCACCCTTCATTCGAGTAGCACCCACAAAAGTAGTACGTCGAAAACGAGAGTATAGGTGAGATTAAGAGGGTTTGGAAGTTGATAAAAAAGGTAGGTGCTCCTGCGGTTACTCGTCGCAGAAAACATTGCTACCGGAGTAGCACCTACAAAAGTAGCGCATCGAAAACGAGAGCATAGGCGAGAATAAGAGAGTTTGAAAGTCGAAAAAAGAGGTAGGTGCTACCGGAGTAGCACCTACAAAAGTAGCACATCGAAAACGAGAGTATAGGCAAGAATAAGAGAGTTTGAAAGTCGATAAAAAAGGTAGGTGCTACTGGAGTAGCACCTACAAAAGTAGCACGTCGAAAACGAGAGCATAGGCGAGATAATCCGACAGACTCCTGCGGAAGCTAATGCTGTATTTAATAAAAGACGCTACGCGTTTTTCTTATATTAAACACGATACATGGCTGGTCGTCGATCTTCAAAAACGGGAATTTCTTCACGTACTATATCTACCGCCTTCATGTCGATTTCTTTATATAAAATGGTCTCTTCTTCTTGTGCTTCAGAAATGACTTCTCCCCAAGGACCGATGACCATGGAATGCCCGCCGAATTCATTATTGGGGTCTGACCCCACCCGGTTGCAGGCAATCACATAGCATTGATTTTCAATGGCTCTGCTGATTAGCAAGGCGCGCCAATGGTCGATCCGTTTCTTAGGCCATTCCGCAACGACATAAAGCACTTTTGGCTGCTGACCAGTACCGACCATATGTGTGCGAATCCAGTCAGGAAATCGGATGTCATAGCAAATAACTCCGGCACATGGTTCTCCTTCTAATTCGAACAGTCCATCCTCTTCACCTTGGACCAAGTATTTTTCTTCATTCATTAAACGAAACAAATGTGCTTTACTATATTCTTTCACAAGCTTACCATCTCGATTGAACATAAGCATCGTATTCGTTGTGCCTTTTTCTGTTTGTTTAGCAACAGAACCAGCGACGATATTCGTACGGTGTTTCTTCGCCAGTGTGGAAAGGAAATGAATCGCTTCTTTCGCACCGGGGTCAGCAATTTCAGCTAACCGGCTTAAGTCATATCCTGTTGTCCAAAGCTCTGGTAATACGATCACATCGACTTTCTCTTTCACTGCTTCTGTGACTCTTTTTTCTACCGTCCGGTAATTTATTTTTGGTTCGCCGAAAGCAATATTCATTTGGATCAAAGCTAGTTTTAATCCCATCTTATCTACTCCTCTTCTCAACAATTCTTGTATAACATCTTCTTCCCTCATACTACGCTTTTTAGACATGTAAATCGACACGAGCAGCTTATACACCGGAAAAATTAGTTTAGACCTCGTTAGATGATCTTTTATGATATTCTATGTTTAGGTAATAGACGGTTGTTCCTTAAACTCTTTTAAAAGCAACACTATTTCAAAAACACCTTTAGGCAAATACGTAATAATGAATGGAGGCACTCCAATACATATGACACGAAACTTTGAAACCTCGGAAGCATTGAATAGATTACCTGAACAGTTTTTTGCGAAGTTAGTGAAAAAGGTTCAGAGTCTTGCGAATGAAGGGCACGACATTATTAATCTAGGACAGGGTAATCCTGATCAACCAACACCGCAACATATTGTCGATAGGCTTAAACAAGCAGCTGATAATCCAAATTACCATAAGTATTCCCCGTTTCGAGGACAACCCTTTTTAAAAGAGGCTGTATGTGACTTTTATAAACGAGAATATAATGTAGACCTAGATCCTGAAACAGAAGTTGCTATTTTATTTGGGGCAAAAACAGGTTTAGTAGAGATTAGCCAATGTTTATTAAATAATGGGGATGTCGCGTTACTTCCTGATCCGGGATATCCGGATTACCTTTCCGGAATGGCTCTGTCTCATGCAAAAATTGAGACGATGCCCTTAACTCAGGAACACGATTTTTTACCTGATTACGGAGATATAGATGCAGCAACGCTTGATAAAGCTAAGCTGATGTTTCTAAATTATCCAAATAATCCGACTGCTGGAGTTGCTACTCCTTCATTTTTTGATGAGACGGTTGAAATTGCGAAGAAACATCATATTTGTGTGGTCCACGATTTCGCTTATGGCGCACTTGGATTCGATGGCGAAAAACCGCCAAGTTTTCTTGCGTCGGAAGGGGCCAAAGATATCGGTGTTGAAATGTATACGCTGTCGAAAACGTTTAACATGGCTGGCTGGAGAATTGCTTTTGCAGTAGGCAATCCATCGGTAATTGAAAGTTTGAATCTCATTCAAGATCACATGTACGTCAGCATATTCGGTGCCATACAAGAGGCAGCGGCTCATGCTTTGCAGGAACCCGAAGAAGCTATAGAGACAATTAGGGAAACATACGAAAAGAGACGGGATGCGTTTATGACGGCAATTCATGCTATTGGCTGGAAAGCAGAAGCGCCAAAAGGTAGTTTTTTTGCTTGGCTCCCGATTCCAAATGGATTCAAATCAGAAGAGTTTGCTGACCTTCTCCTGGAAAAAGCTCATGTCGTAGTGGCACCCGGTAATGGATTTGGTGAGTATGGAGAAGGATATATCCGAGTGGGTCTTTTGACGGAAGAAAGCCGACTATTAGAAGCAGTGAAGCGAATTGAAAAACTAGCATTGTTTTAGTCGCTTTCGTAAACGGAGAAATTCGAAAAAGCGAAGGCGGTGATTCATGCTGAAGGTTGAAATGAGGGGTTCTCCTTCATTCAACTTTTTTTGCTGTGCGAAGTATCAAATTAAATATTCAAAAAATCCACCTAAGATTCATGGAAATGACCTCTTAAACGTGATAAAATTGTATTACTTAAATATGGTAATTATGGCGGAGGAATCCAGATAAATGTGGGGGAAATCAATGAATAGATTAGGCATACTTATCGTTTTTTCAGTAATGGGAGCTATGTTATTCGGATGTGCAAATGAAGAAGAAATGCATCCGGAAGAACCGTTGGAAGACTACCTTACGGCTTGGGAAAGTGAATCTTTCACAGAAATGTTAGACGTCATTGGAGAAGAGTCGAAGCAAATGATAGCAAATGAAGAATGGAGTTTTGAGGAAAGGTACGAAAAAATGTACGCTGATATGGGTATCGAAAATATTGAATTGAATTTTGAAGCAAGAAATTTTGAAGAGGAAGAGATTGACTTGGAGGAAGAAGAACAAATAACGTATCCTGTTCAGGTGTCAATGGACTCGATCATTGGCGAACTCAACTCCAATATAGAAGTCGATGTAAGCAGAGTAACGCGAATCACCGAAAACAAAGAAGAAATAAAGGAGTGGGAAGTTGCTTGGGATCCAAGTCATATGATGATTGGGATTCAAGAAATATCAGATGTAGTCAATATTGATATTCTAGATCCGATAAGAGGAGAGATCTTCGATAGGAATGGAGAAGGATTGGCAATAAATGGCGAGGTTTATTCGGGAGAGATTGTGCCGGAGATATCTGATGATGTGGAGGAATCTGCCATTACTTTTGCTGAAATTATGGATTTGGATGAGGAACAAACGATTAATCTTGCAAATCGATTTCCCGATCACCCGGATTGGCCGGCATCTATTCAACGATTGGCAATGACAGATGAACGATCGGAAGAACTTCTTGCGGAAGTAGATGGAATACTTCTTGATAAAGTGGAGGGACGGGTCTATCCACACGGTGATATTACAGGACATATAATTGGATATACCGGTCCAATTACCGCCGAAGAGTTAGAGGAATATGAAGGAGAAGGCTATACAACCACTTCTTATCTAGGGAAAGATGGACTAGAAGATATTTATGAAGAGCGATTAAAAGGGACAGCTGGAGTCAGTGTAACGATTGAGACGGAGGACGGTGAGACAAGGGAATTTATTGGAGATCAACCTGAAGTAGATGGAGAGGATATTCACCTGACTTTGGATGTGGTGATGCAGCGGAAAATGGCCGAGACACTCGGGGAAGATACTGGAGCAGGCGTGGTCATGCATCCGAAAACAGGAGAAGTATTGGCAATGGTCAGTGAACCTGCGTTTGATTCAAATCTTCGTTATTTGCAATTGTCAGACCCAAGAGCCGAAAATCTTGAAGATACAGCTGTCCTATTTGAAAAACGTTTTCAGCATACCTATTCGCCTGGCTCCATTTTCAAACCATTCACAGCCATTGCCGGATTAGAAGAAGGACAACTGGACCCAACGGAAAAATTAACGATTGAGGGACTTCAGTGGCAACCCGAAGACAGCGGATGGGGCGGCTATAAAGTCACTCGCGTTAATGACAGAGAGACAAATATTGACTTAACCACAGCTATGACTCTGTCGGACAATATTTATTTTGCCCAACAAGCATTAAGGCTGGGGGGAGATTCATTTGAAGCATGGGGAGAACGATATGGGTTTGGAGAAGAGTTTCCATTTGACTTCCCGCTCTACCATTCGACGTTAACGAATGAAGGATTCGATACAGAAATCCTTCTTGCAGATACAGGCTATGGTCAAGGCCAGGTTCAAGCGTCACCCATTCATATGGTAGCATTGTATACTGTTTTTCTTAATGACGGGGCCATCGTTCAGCCAAAGCTGTTCCAGGAAACAGAGGAGAAGCTATTCCAAGAAGCAATTGCTTCCTCTGAGACGATTTCTACCGTTAGAGATACGTTAGTAGAGGTGGTCCAAAATAGTAATGGCACAGCAAACCGTGCAAATCCCGGACATGACAGGTCTCTTGCGGGAAAAACAGGGACTGCTGAACTTAAAATGGATCAATCAGATGAAGAAGGGGAACAAATCGGTTGGTTCGTCAGCTTTGATACAGAAGAGGAAGATCTGTTAACAACAATCATGGTAAAAGATGTGCAAGACAAAGGTGGAAGTGGTTATGTCGTTGATTTAACGAATAAATTTTATAGTAAGCTTGCTGAGTAACTGAATGAAAGTAACATCTTGTGTAAATTCAAGATGTTACTTTTTTTCTTGTTTTTTGGTAAACTTTGTCGGAAAAGACTATGTATTTATAAAGAAAATTGTGGTAATTTTAAAAGACTTACAAAAAATATTTGTTGGAGGATTATGTATGAAGGAAATACGTTGGGGCTCTCCCATCAGTTTTGCCTGTGCGGGTGTGTTTTTATTTGGTTTAGCAACATTACTAGACACGATTTGGAAGTATTTTTTAAGTTTTGGTTGATTCATAGATTGGGAGGAGGTTGATGAATGAAAAAGTTACTCATGATTACTTTATCTCTTGTGATCATCTTTACATCGTTATTATACAATCAAGAAGGCAGCAATGATACATATGCAAATTCAAACGACAAAGGTGAAATCACGGCTAGTTCGCTTAATGTAAGAGAAAAAGCAAGTACAAGCTCAAAAGTTGTAGGCAGTCTTAAAAAGGGCAATAAGGTCACTATAGTGACTAAAACAGGAGATTGGTATAGGATCTCCTATTATAACGTAAAAGGTTTTGTTCATAGTTCTTATGTGAACAAACTAAATTCAAGCGAAGGATCAAGTTCCGGTGGCGAGACTCAAGCTTCGACTCTAGGAACGGGAGAAATCACCGCGAGTAATTTGAATGTGAGAGCATCGGCATCAACGAGTGGAAAAGTTATAAGTAGCTTAAGTCGCGGTACGAAAGTGGATCTGTACGCGAAGAGCGGCCAATGGTATAAAGTTAAGGTAGGAAGTAGTTATGGATTTGTTCACGGTTCCTATGTGAAAAAAACAACGGCTTCAAGTGGAGGATCAAGTTCAGGTTCTGGAAGCAATACACCAGCGTCGCAGATAGAAAGCGGAGAAATCACCGCGAGTAATTTGAATGTGAGAGCATCGGCATCAACGAGTGGAAAAGTTATAAGTAGCTTAAGTCGCGGTACGAAAGTGGATCTGTACGCGAAGAGCGGCCAATGGTATAAAGTTAAGGTAGGAAGTAGTTATGGATTTGTTCACAGTTCCTATGTGAAAAAAACAACGGCTTCAAGTGGAGGATCAAGTTCAGGTTCCGGAAACAATACACCAGCGTCGCAGATAGGAAGCGGAGAAATCACCGTGAATAATTTGAACGTGAGAGCATCGGCATCAACGAGTGGGAAAATAATAAGCAAATTAAGCCGCGGTACGAAAGTGGATCTGTATGAGAAAAGCGGCTCATGGTTTAAAATTAAGGTAGGAAATAATGATGGGTTTATTCATGGATCCTATGTGAAGACTTCCACTTCGGCATCAGGAAGTAGTGGCAATGGTAGTTTGAGTGGCAAAACGATCTTTTTGGATCCTGGTCACGGGGGAAATGACCCAGGTGCGGTTGCAATTGGGAATATCCATGAAAAAACGATCGCACTCAGTGTTTCAAATAAGTTAAAGTATGCTCTTGAGAAAGAAGGAGCAAAGGTCGTTACGAGTAGAACTAATGATACGTATATTTCACTTTCTAATCGAGTAAATCAAGCAAATCAATCCGGGGCAGATGTATTTATCAGTCTTCATGGAAATTCATGGCATGATTCGGGTCCTAATGGGGTCGAAGTATTGTATAATCGCTCTTATGCTGGAGATGAAAGTGCTAGACTTGCTCAAGTAATTCAAACGCGATTGGCCAATGGATTGAACCTCAGAAATCGTGGAGCGAGGGAAATGAGTCTGCAAGTCATTAGAAGCACTAGGATGCCTTCGGTGTTGGTAGAGTTAGGGTTTATGTCTAATTCTTCCGATCTTAACAAGCTTCGTAACAATCAGGATCAGTATGTAAATGAACTAGTAACTGCTTTAAAAGAATATTATTAGAGGAAAAGGATTGGAAAAGTGTAGTAAACTTTTTCAATCCTTTTTTTTTGTATGCGGGTAGCGCTGCAGTCTCATTTCGGTCATCATAAATCGTAAATTTTAAAAGAAAATATGGTGACACTCATGTGCTCGTGTCAGATTGAGTAGACCCATCTCCCGTGTTTAACGACACTAGGAGCATCACTTCTCCTCGGATTGTCACTATGTGATGTCTTTAGTGACACTCGAGGTCGGCCTACATGCCGAGTGTCACCGATACCTCATTTGGACCTAGATATTGTTGTTTCCCTTCGAACACAAGAACAAAAATCCGGTCGCTGCTGCTTTTCGGTGGAAATGCTTCCACTTCCTTAGGGGAAATCATATTTCTTCTAAATTGCATGCGACAATACCCCATACGCTTGTCCTTTTAATCATTCATTATCTGACTTTTCATGATAAACTGATAATAAGTATAGGTACTAAAAAAGGGAGGTATGGAGCAATGATTTTAAGCGGAAAGACCATTTCGGAAAAAATAAAAGAAGGGGCAGTGGTGATCGAACCAATGACCCCTGAGCAAATTCAACCAGCCTCAGTTGATTTACGTTTAGGACACCATTTCTTAGTCATTGACGATCATTTAAGTACGAAGCTTTCGTTGACGTCGGAAGCTGCATATCGTGAAATCGATGTAGGAGAAAGAGGCTCTATTGTCATACCACCACAATCTTTCCTTCTCGCTACAACAAAGGAATACATTGAAATTCCGCCTTCGTTAACTGCATTTGTAGAAGGAAGAAGCTCTATCGGTCGATTAGGATTGTTTATTCAAAATGCAGGTTGGGTAGATCCTGGTTTTCGCGGACGTATTACTTTGGAACTTTTCAATGCGAACCGACTGCCGATTGAATTAGATGTAAACCGGCGAATTTGTCAGCTTGTGCTTGCAGAAGTTGACCAAGAAGCGACACCGTATCAAGGGAAATACTTAGATCAGAAACACGCTACAGCTAGTCGTGTCCAATTAGATTATGAAAACAAACAGCGATTAGACTAGATTAGCAAAACTGAGATATATTTGGCAACCAACCCTGCGTTAGATAAGCTTGAAAAGATCCGCACCTTTCATTTAAGGTGCGGATCTTTTTGTAGATGGGTAACCGTTGAGAATGAACTTGATGAGGTTAAATTTGTCTTTTCCAATGCCTTTAGGTTCAGCTAATTTACTTATATTCCGGTAACCAGTCGCCATGGGCTTCGATAAGTTCATCACACATGGCAATAATGTCATCCAACGACAGTTCTGCACTCGTATGAGGATCGAGCATCGCAGCCTGATAAATATGTGCTTTTTTCAAAGAGACTGCAGCTTCGATGGTTAACAGTTGTGTATTAATATTTGTTCTATTTAAAGCGGCGAGTTGTTCCGGAAGTTCTCCGATATAGCCAGGGATAATACCATTTCGATCAGCAACACAAGGAACTTCAACTACAGCTTTTCTAGAAAGATTTGAAATCAACCCTCCATCGTTAAGGACGTTCCCGCCGAATTTAAACGGTTCATTTGTTTCCATTGCTTCGATAATACGAGAACCATATTCCAATGATCGTTCATGAGAAAGTTGCGTATCCTTGATCATGCTTTCTCGCATCTTTTCCCAATCATTAATTTGTTTGATACATCGGCGTGGGTACTCATCTAATGGAATATTGAGCCGATCAATCAGTTCAGGATAGTTCTTCTTGATAAAATATGGATGGTATTCTGCATTATGTTCCGAAGACTCAGTGACATAATAGCCAAATTTGTCCATGAGTTCAAAGCGGACCATATCCTCGTGCTTTTCAGCTTGTTTTACCTTAGCACGCTGTTTGATTTCAGGATAAAGATCTTTTCCATCCTTTTTAACTTCCAGTAACCAAGCCATATGGTTAATTCCAGCAATTTTCTCGTCAATTCCCTCATGATCCAGATCGAGGGCCTTGAACAAATGGTCCGTACAAATCTGAACACTATGGCAAAGTCCAATTGTTTTAATATTCGTGTAGCGAAGCATGAATCCTGTTAATGTAGCCATTGGATTCGTGTAATTTAAAAGCCAAGCCTCGGGACAAACTTCCTCCATATCATTTGCAATGTCCAGCATAGCAGGAATGGTTCGCAGTGTTCGAAATATCCCCCCAATTCCGATTGTATCCCCGATCGTTTGACGAAGTCCGTATTTTTTGGGAATCTCAAAGTCAATGACGGTACTAGGTTCATACCCGCCAACTTGAATCGCATTGATGACGTATTTTGCATTTGTCAGGGCTTCTTTTCTATCTAATGTTGCCGTGATCGTAATTGATGGATTATATTGTTTTGCTAAATTAAGTAACATTTGCTCAGATTCTTTGAGTCGTTTCTCGTTTATATCATGCAGTGCGAATTCGAAACCTTCGAGAGCTGAGACAAACATGCAATCTCCTAACACATTTTTTGCGAAAATGGTGCTCCCTGCTCCAATAAAAGTTATTTTTGACATTCTAACATCTCCCCTTGGTAAATTGTTGTTTTGAATTTCTCATTGAAAAATAAAGTGAATCCCTATATATTAAGAATAAACAGGAAAGGTAACACCTGCAATGGTAATATAATATGAGAGGATGGTAAGATATTGTTTTTTGACACGTATGAAGGTTTACCTTATGAAAGTATTGGATTCCGCTCTAACGAAAATCTGGAAACAGCGGTGGATATTTCGGTAATTGGCATGGAAAAAACGAAATCTGAGGATTATAATTGGCATGGATTAGAGAGAAAGGAGAAGCGTAATTTTGTGTTTCAGTACACTCTTTCCGGTGAAGGAGCTCTCACTATAAATGGCAAGACACATGGATTAAAGGAGGGGCAGGCTTTTATGGTGGAAATACCTAGCAGACATCGCTATTTTCTTCCTTCAACAAGCAAGGAATGGGAGTTTTTCTATTTGACGCTAAAAGGGGATGTTGCGTCGGAATGCTGGGGCAATATTACAAGTAGGCATGGTCGTGTCCTGAACATTGCAAGAAACTCAGAATTAGTAGATAAATTTTTTGAGATCTACAAGCAAGCAATAGACAAAGACTTAGTAGATTCGTATTTTTCTTCCTCTCAAGCTTACTCTTTTCTTATGGAAGTTTATCGTTATTTTAAACAAGTGAAATCTCCGGAGCAAATTCCGGAAAACATTACAGGTGCGATTAATTATATGAACAAAAATTATGCTCTTCCCTTATCCATGGAGGAAGTCGCAGATGCTGCAAATATGTCCAGGTATTATTTCATTAAGCGATTCAAAGAAGTGACTGATATGACACCAGGACAGTACTTGACGAAAAAACGGATGGAAAAATCATTGGAGTTATTAGTCCAAACAGAGTTAACAATGAAGGATATTGCAGTCAATGTTGGCTATGCAAATGATAATTATTTCAACAAAGCCTTTCGAAAAACTGTCGGAATACCTCCAGGAGAATTTCGCAAAAACAAGGGTCGGATACCTTTTGATCGACTTGTTATTAGATAAGGTTAGAAATAGAAAAACTAGATGCCAATAAGGAAGAGCGCTGGAAGTCATCATTGACCTTTTCGGTGCTCTTTCTATTTCAATTTAGCATCTGTGGTTATACTATCTAAAGATATATTTGTGACAAGGTTATAACAAGCAAAAACCGTGCTTTTCTCTGAAGTAAAACTCCAGAAAAAGTATTTAGTAAACAATTTACTAAAATGTATTGACTTGCTTTACTAACGAGTATATTATAAAGAAAGGGTTTACATTTACCCGTTAAATTTAGAAAGGGGCAATTAAAAAATGAAGAAAATTGGTTTGTTTTTAGGTGTTACAGCACTTGCATTAGCGGGCTGTAGTGGAAATGATGGCGGCAATAACGGAGGTAATAATGCTGCAGGAGATAACGGTGGAGGGGAAGAAACTCAAACGTTAACAGCCTGGGCATGGAATATCAATATTCCCGTCCTAGAGGAAGCGGCGGAATTATTTGCAGAAGAAAATCCCGGATTCGAATTAGATATTGTTGAAACAGGTACACCAGATGTTTATCAGCAAATTACGACTGGATTACAAGCTAACGGAGAAGGATTACCAGATATCATGCTTGTGGAAGACGATCGCTTGCAAGGGTACTTGAATTCTTTCCCTGATTCATTTATGAATTTATCAGAGTATGGTTTTGAAGAAGAACACGGAGAAAAATTTCCGGAATTCAAAACAGAACTATTATCTTTAGATGGTGACATGTATGGTGTTCCATTTGATGCGGGCCCTGCTGGAGTATTCTATAGAGTTGATTTGTTTGAAGAAGCAGGAATTGATGTAGACAGCATTGAAACATGGGATGACTTCATCGAGGCAGGTCATACATTGCGTGACGAACTAGATGTTGCGATAACAGGTATTGATGTAAACAATGATGATGGAACATATCGTATTATGTTAAACCAGCAAGGAACTTTCTACTTTGATGAGGAAAACAATATCAATTTGAATTCCGAGGAATCAGTCAAGGCAATGGATGTTGTGGCGCGACTGGACGAAGAAGGACTAAATGAAAACCTTGTTGGATGGGATGCATGGCTTGGTGGATTAGCAAACGGAGACGTTGCAACTGCTCCTACAGGTGCGTGGCTTACTGGTTCATTAATAGCGCAAGCACCAGAGTTAGAAGGGAAATGGGGAGTTATGCCATTACCAGCAATGGAAGAAGGCGGTAATCGTGCTGCAAACTTAGGTGGAAGTAATTACATGATTTCAGCTAATACTGAAAATCCGGATTTAGCGTATGAATTCATGGAATTCTTTTCTACTTCCGAAGAGGTACAGTTAGCTGCAATGGAAGGTGGATTATTCCCATCTTTAAATACGATCTATGAAAATGAAGTCTTCACGGAGCCTCATCCATACTTTGCGGATCAACCAATCTGGGAGATGTTTGCAGGTATGATGAATGATATTCCTTTTGCAAATTACACTGGAGACTATGCGATTGCTCGAGATGAAGCAGAAACAGCTCAAGCAGAAGTTGTCGGTGGTATGGACGTTGAAGAAGCACTTCAAAATGCCCAAGAGCGATTGGAAAACAGAATTAAATAGAAATAGGGTTATTTAGGTGAGTCAGTGATCATGTATTGTGGTCACTTGACTCGCCTTTCATAAAAAATACATGCAATTTTGCAAGCTTAGGCATATTTTTTCTATTACTAACATCATTTGGTTGATGAGAAAGCTGGGTTAATAATGGTGGATCAAACAAAACGCGTACCTTACTTCTTTATAGCTCCAGCAGTGATATTATTTGCGATTTTTACTTTATATCCAATACTTGCTTCTCTCTATTTAAGCTTTCAAACCTACGAGGGTGGTACGTATACTTTTGCTGGACTTGATAACTATACTCGCCTGATGGGAGATTCAATCTTTTGGACGGCATTAAGTAATACTTTTTTTATTTTTATATTCCAAGTGCCAATCATGCTTATTCTTGCTATGATTTTGGCATCCGTATTAAATAGTCAGTTGCTGCGCTTAAAAGGGTTTTTCAGAGTTTCTTTCTTTTTACCGGCAGTGACATCGTTAGTAGCATACTCGTTACTATTCTCTATCATGCTTCAAAATAATGGTCTCTTTAATGAAATATTAAGCTATGTTGGTATTGATGCGATTCCATGGCTTTCCGATTCATTTTGGGCCAAGTTTTCGATTGTGATGGCTATGACTTGGAGATGGACAGGATATAATATGATCATTTTCCTTGCTGCATTACAGAATATACCTGAGGAAATGTACGAAGCCGCATCGATTGATGGTGCAGGGAAAATCCGCCAGTTCTTTTCTATTACAGTTCCTAGTTTAAAACCTATTATTCTATTCGCAGGTATCTTATCAACAATTGGAACTTTGCAATTGTTTGATGAACCGTTTAACTTAACAAGCGGGGGTCCAGGAAATGCGACCATGACACTAGGTTTGTATATTTATGAAAACGGATTTGAGTACTTTGATTTCAGTTATGGTAGTGCGATAGCATACGTAGTTGTTATGTTAGTTGCTATCTTATCCTACGTCCAATTTAAATTTACGGGTGATAAATAATGAGACAGTCCATAAAAACAAAAAAGACATTTGGAAAAATTGGCATGTACCTTCTTCTTTCGATCTTTTTAGTGATTTCTGTTTTTCCGTTCTATTGGATGCTCGTTGGCTCTACGAATAGTTCGGATAAAATGTTTACGAGTCCGCCAACATTAATACCTGGCGACCAATTCATGACAAATTTAATGAATTTGGATGAGACAGTTGGCATAGGAAGAGTTTTATTCAATTCCTTATTCGTCTCAGGGCTCTATGTTGTTTTAGCGTTAGTTGTCAGTGCTACAGCAGCGTATGCATTTGCTAAGTTTGAGTTCAAAGGCAGAAACGTAATTTTTACAATCTTTCTTCTTTCGATGATGATTCCATATCAGGCAACACTCATCCCTTTGTTTCAAATGATGGCGAATTATAATTTATTAAATACGTACTTTGCACTTATTGCACCACAGCTTTGTTATCCATTTGCAATCTTTTTAATGAGACAGAATTTCTTAGCATTTCCATCAGAGTTATTGGAGTCAGCAAGATTAGATGGAGCTGGGGAGTTTAAAATATTCATGAAAATTGTTCTTCCATCGATGAAACCAGCCCTTGCTGCAACATCTATCTTTTTGTTCATGTACCAATGGAATAACTTTATGTGGCCGCTAGTTGCGATCAGAACAGCTGATATGTACACGTTCCCTGTAGCACTTTCCACACTTAGTGGGGTTTCCTATACGGATTATGGGCAAATGATGATGGGTATTTCCATCGCAACAATTCCAATTATGATTTTCTTCTTAGTACTGCAAAAACATTTTATTTCTGGAATGCTTGGCAGTGCGGTGAAGTAGAAAGGATGTATAACACGATGTTAACAACAAAAGGCGAGCAATTTATGCTCCACGGAGAGCCCTTCCGTATACTATCAGGTAGTATTCATTACTTTCGAGTAGTACCTGAGTACTGGGAGGACCGGTTAGATAAATTGAAACAATGTGGATTTAACACAGTAGAAACGTATATTCCATGGAACTTCCATGAGCCTAAAAAGGGGGACTTCCGTTTTGAAGGAATGGCAGACGTTGAAAGATTTATTCAATTAGCAGCTGAAAAAGGATTGTATGTGATCGTAAGGCCATCGCCATACATTTGTGCAGAATGGGAGTTTGGTGGTTTGCCTGCCTGGCTCTTGAAGGATAAAAACATGGAAGTCCGTTGTGTCAATGAAGATTATATGAGACACCTCAAAGACTATTTTGATATGCTGTTGCCAAAACTGGCACCTTTACAAATTTCCAATGGTGGTCCGGTAATTGCGATGCAAATCGAAAATGAATATGGAGCATATGGGAACGACAAAGAATATCTTGAGGAAAATAAGCAGTTGTATCTTGAAAAAGGAATTGATGTCCTGTTATTTACGTCCGATGGACCGGATATGATTAAGGACGGATCCTTGCCTGATGTTTTAACGACATTAAATTTTGGATCTAAAGTAAAAGAAGCGTATGGATTGCTGGACGAATTTAAGCCGGGAAGCCCGAAATTTTGTGCTGAATTTTGGATTGGTTGGTTTGATAGTTGGGGAAACGATCATCACACGCGAACGGCCGATAACACGGCAGACGTCCTTCAGGAAATGTTGTATGCTGGTGGGTCCATGAATTTCTTTATGTTCCATGGAGGCACAAACTTTCATTTTTACAATGGCGCCAATCGATACGAAACGTATGATCCAACAATTACTAGCTACGATTACGATTCCTTGTTAACGGAATCTGGTGAAATCACTGATAAATACCGGGAAGTACAAAAGGTACTACATGGCTTTAAGGGACAATCGGTACCTGCTGAAAAGTCAGCTTCTCCTGTTTTATTGAAGGAGTCAAGTATTACGATGAGTAAATCTGTGAGTCTGTTTGATACGTTATCGACTGTCGGTAGATATGTCAAACATAAAACGCCTCTTAGTATGGAGGGGTTAGATCAGTCGTATGGTTATGTACTTTATCGAACAATCATCTCTGGTAAGGGAACGTATAAGATTGATTTAGAGCCGATGAGAGATCGAGGTTTTATTTACATTAACGGAGAATATGTAAAAACCTACTATCGTAACGACGCTGAAAAAGAGATAAGTTTTGATTTTCCTGAAGAGACGAATACACTTGAGATATTTGTTGAAAACATGGGACGGGTTAACTATGGGAAACACTTGAAAGATCGAAAGGGAATCGAGGAAAACTTGTGGATTAACAATCAATTTATGTTTGATTGGGAAATGTATGCCATCGAGTTAGAAGACTTTGAGCTTGATTTTTCTAAAAAAGAAGATCAGCGTTTCCCACAGTTTTTCGAAGGTGTATTACATGTGAATGAACCTGGTGATACCTTTGTAAAGCTCGAAGGCTGGAAAAAAGGCAATGTATTTGTGAATGGTTTTAATTTAGGAAGGTACTGGGAAATCGGTCCGCAAAAAACACTATATTTACCAGGTCCTTTATTGAAAAAAGGAGCAAATACGGTTCAAATTTTAGAACTAGAAGGTTCTGCATCAAAAGACATATCGTTTGTTAAACAGGCTGATTTAGGTTAGGGGTGGCGTCATGATTCAAGTCAACAACGACAGCAAAGAGTTTCATTTATCAAATGGACACGTGAGCTATATTTTTCACGTGATGAAAAATGGTCAACTTGGTCATTTGTATTATGGGAAAGCATTGACACATAAAAAAAGTTTTTCTCATATGCAGCCGTATCACGTGCCGACTCCTAATACTGCTCATCCGTTCGCAGATGATCCTGCTTTTAGTTTGGAAACGAGTAATCAGGAGTATCCATCCTTTGGAACGACAGATTTCCGTGAGCCGGCAATAAGTTTGGAAAATAGAGATGGTTCGACCATCAGTGATTTTAACTATCAATCGTATGAGATTTATTCTGGTAAAAAGCCTTTACAAGGTTTGCCTTCTACGTACGTCACAAAAGAGGAAGAGGCACAAACACTTGTTGTGACACTCTGGGATGAGAAGATACAAACGGAGTTAAGGCTTTCGTACACTATTTTTACAGGAAAACCAGTTATCACAAGGTCAACGGAGCTGGAGAATAAGGGGAAAGAGAAAGTAGACGTGAAGCGACTGATGAGCCTTAGTCTTGACCTGCCTGAAAGCAATTATGAAATGGTTCAGCTTTCAGGTGCATGGTCGAGAGAACGCCATGTGAAGAAGCGGAAGTTAGAAAGTGGGATCCAAGCTGTCTCTAGTTTACGCGGGGCCAGCTCTCATGCGCAAAATCCTTTTCTTGCTTTAACGGATCCATCGGCAACGGAAGTAAGTGGGGAAGTCATGGGGTTTAATCTTGTGTACAGTAGTAATTTTCTGGCACAGGTCGAGGTAGACCATTATGACGTCGCACGAGTGACGATGGGAATTCATCCATTTAACTTCAAATGGGAGTTGAAGCCTAAAAGTGTTTTCCAAACACCTGAAGTAGTGATGGTTTACTCTGATAGAGGATTAAATGGAATGAGCGCTGCCTTTCACGACTTGTATCGCAAGCATTTGATAAAAGGCTATTGGCAGGATCGTGACAGACCAGTGATGTTAAACAATTGGGAAGCGACATACTTTGATTTTAATGAAACAAAACTTTTAGATATTGCTCAAGAAGGTCAGACGTTAGGCATTGAATTGTTTGTTTTAGATGATGGCTGGTTTGGTAGACGGGATGATGACACTAGTTCTCTTGGAGATTGGTTTGTAGATAAGCGGAAGCTCCCTAATGGGTTACATTCGTTAGCACAGAAAATCAGGGAAATGGGACTTGAATTTGGATTATGGTTTGAGCCGGAAATGGTGAGCAAGGAAAGTGAATTAATGAAAACTCACCCCGATTGGATTATACAAACACCTGAAAGAGTTCCATCATACGGCAGGAATCAGCTTATACTGGATTTTAGTCGGGAAGAAGTCGTTGACTATATTTTCGAGAGAATGGCTTCTATTATAGAAGATACTAAATTGACGTATATAAAGTGGGACATGAATCGAAATATCACCGAAGCATACTCTTCTTCGCTTGCTATTAGTCAACAAGGAGAGTTTTATCACCGTTATATTTTAGGGGTCTATAAATTGTATGACCGATTAACTAGTGCCTACCCGCATGTATTGTTTGAGTCTTGTGCAGGTGGTGGAGGCAGGTTCGATCCAGGCATGCTTTATTACGCGCCACAAGCTTGGACGAGTGATGATACAGATGCTGTCGAACGGTTGAAAATTCAGTATGGGACTTCTCTTGTGTACCCTATCAACAGTATGGGGTCCCACGTTTCCGCAGCTCCGAATCATCAAACTAGCAGATCGGCCTCATTAACTACTCGGGGAAATGTTGCTTACTTTGGGACGTTCGGGTATGAATTGGATCCTCTGCAGCTAAGTGAGGAAGAGAAAAAGATTGTCAAAAACCAAATTAGATTTTTTAAAGAGTATCGTCAATTAATTCGTAAGGGTGAGTTTATTCGTATTAAAAGTCCATTTGAGGGTAATGAGACAGCCTGGATGATTGTGAACGAAGATCGTTCGGAAGCACTCGTTGGGTATTACAAAGTGCTTGCGATTCCTAATCCGCCGAAAAACCAGACGTTAAGGTTATCGCATTTGAAGGAATCAACGTCTTATGCTGTGACAGCTTTGAATGTTACTGAGGAAAAAGCGGTTGCCGAAGAAAGTTATTTTGGGGATGAACTGATGAACCGGGGTGTGCCGTTGAAGACGGAGTTTAATGGTGCTAATCACGCGTTTGCGGAACGTCATGGCGATTTTCAGTCAGATGTGTTTTATTTGAAGGCTGAAAATAAATGACAATAAGGCAACAAAATAGAAAAAAAGACGCTACGCGTTTTTCTAAAGGCAGGGGGAAAGGTTTCCTCTGGCTAAAGTTAAATATCCATTTGTAATGGACCAATTGGTTGTTGATCTGAAAGTGATGGAGGTTATAAGGATGCATTTAGGAGTAGATTATTACCCGGAGCATTGGGATATCGAGATGATAGATGAGGATTTAACGAGAATGTTGAAAATGGGCGTGAATACTGTTCGAATTGGTGAGTTTGCCTGGGCTATGATGGAAAAATCACCGGGAACGTTTGATTTTTCATTTTTTGATCATGTGATTAAGAAATGTAAAGAGTACGGATTACAGGTGATGTTTGGAACGCCGACAGCAACTTTTCCTGCATGGTTAGCTAAAAGGGAACCAAGTATTTTTAATAGAACAAAAGAGGGAAACCGTTTGGCTTTCGGTGGTCGCAGACAATACTGCTATAACTCCGACGTATATATGAATTATTCGTTACGAATCGTTGAAAAGCTCGTGCAACATTATCAAAAAGAGGATCAAATTTTTTCATGGCAAATTGATAATGAGCTTGGACATGAAGGAAGTGACGATTGCTATTGTGAAAACTGTTTACATGCGTTCCAACAATATTTGGCAGCGAAATATGCATCTATTGACGAGTTGAATCAGCAATGGGGGACGATATTTTGGGGGCAAACCTATAGTGAATTTGCTGAAATTCCTCTTCCAACGCAGACAATCACAGAACATAACCCTTCCATGCGTTTGGACTGGGCGCGATTTCGCTCACATTCATTGAATCAGTTTGCGCAAAAACATATCGAGATGGTTAGGAAACAGAAAGGAAGTCACCAAACAGTGACAACCAATCTTCCGGGTGGATTCTTTGATAAGTGGTTTGATCATAATGAATTTTCCCGGGATTTAGATTTTGTTTCTTATGACAACTATCCTGTTTGGGGAGGGTTAAAAGAACCGGTCTCACCAGCGATGCTTTCTATGACATTAGATTTTGTTCGAGGATTAAAAGGGGAAAACTTTTGGATTGTAGAGCAATTAATGGGGGCACAGGGACACGACGTCATAGGCTATCTACCACGTCCTAATCAAGCAAAACTATGGTCTTATCATGCATTCGCTCACGGAACGAATAATATGCTTTACTTCAGATGGAGAGGTATGACTCATGGTGCAGAGCAAAATTGTTTAGGGATCATTGATGCGAATAATCAGGAAACTAGAAAATTCAACGAGGTTCAAGCATTTTTCAAGGATATTTCAGCCTATGAAACGATGGTGGACTCGCCGATTAAAGCGGATATTGCGGTTTTATATGATTTTGACAGCGTTTGGTCTTGGAGAATCCAGCGTGAAAGCTCACAGTTTAATTTCACGGAAGAAGTTGTTCGTTTGTATGAACCGTTTTATAAGCTGAACACGCCAATTGATGTGATTAGAGCCGATGTCGATTTTTCAAGCTACAAGGTTTTACTCCTTCCAGTAATGAAAGTGATGGATGATGAGTTGACGCAACGTATTGAAACGTTTGTCAAACAAGGTGGAACAGTTGTTTTCTCTTATCGGGCTGGCTTTAAGGATCGAGAAAATAATGTTCGTTTTGGTGAAAAACTGCCTGGACCATTAGCTGAACTTCTCGGGATTGAAATTGAGGAAGTGGAATCCTTGCATGAGGGTCAAACGTTCTCTGTCGTTTCAAACGATAATAATACAGGAACTGGCAAGGTATGGAGAGAGATGATCCGTCCTGTGCAGGCAACGTCTTTATACAAATACACGGATACGTTCTACAGTAACTACTCTGCTGTAACGGTGAATAAGTTTGGCGACGGGAAAGCCTACTATGTGGGTGGAGGAATAGAGGCAACGTTATTAAATGAAATAGCGGAAGAAATAGCTGACTCCCAAAAGATAAGTAAAATAGCGAGTGAAAAACAGGTAGAAGTTATGCCGCGTGTGACAGAAGACGGTCAATATTATTTTATGGTGATGAACCATTCTGGAGAAGATGCGACTTTCAGGAATACTCCACTGGCACCCTTTGAATGCAAAATTATTCAAGGTGATTCGAAGCTGTAACTTGCTTTTAGGGAATAAGTACCATAAAATTTAGTGAGAGAAAGTTAAGATGTGAGAAAGGAGACTCTTGAAGAAATGGCTACTATTAAAGATATTGCACTAAAAGTAGGCGTTTCTGCTTCGACCGTATCCCGTGTACTAAATTATGACCAGTCTCTATCGGTAACCGTAGCAACGAAAAAGAAAATTTTCGAAGTAGCCGAGGAACTCTCTTATCAAAAAGGCAGAGGGAGAAAAACGCAAGTAAGAAAAATTGCTTTCCTTCATTGGGTCACTGAAAAAGAAGAGTTAGATGATATTTACTACATGGCCATCAGGTTTGGGATTGAGAAACGAGCAGAGGCTATGAATGTCAAGCTACTAAAATATGTCGAAGATGACTACGCAAACATAGATTCGGATATTGATGGCATCATTGCTGTAGGAAGATTTAATGATCAACAAGTGAAGCAGCTGAAGGCAATTACCAAAAAAATTGTCTTTGTTGACTCGAATCCTGATGAGGGATCCTCCGATTCAGTGGTTGTAGATTTCGAACGGATCACCAGGTTAATTGTTGACTATTATATTAATAAAGGACACACGGAAATTGGTTTTATAGGTGGCTATGAGACGTTCAAAGACACGATCTCACCTATCCAGGATCCAAGAGAAAAATACTATCGTTTTTATATGATGGAAAAGGACCTGCTGGATGAACGATTTATTTATGTCGGTAATTTTTCAGTCGAAGAAGGGTATCGCTTAATGAAAAAGGCGATTGAAGAATTAGGAGATGATTTGCCCAAGGCTTTTTATGCGGCGAACGACCCGATTGCGATTGGATGCTTGAGGGCGCTTCTTGAAGCAGGGATTGCTGTTCCCGACAGAGTAAGTTTAATTGGAATCAACGATATTACTGTGTCCAAGTATGTGTATCCGTCTTTGACTTCTGTGAAGATTTATACGGAGTTAATGGGTGAAACAGCTGTTGATCTTCTTTTGGAAAAAATAGATGAGAATCGCAAAATATCTAAAAAGGTTTATATTGCTAATAAATTAAAGCTTAGACAAACTTAATACTCTATCAATAAAACTGATGACTAAACCTTGGTCATCGGTTTTTTGCGTTTTCTTATGTTGAGTATTTTCCAAATAATGGGGGGGCTGACCCCATAAAATACGCTGTATTTAAATAAAAGACGGCTGTGCCGTTTTTCTTATGTGACTCCTTTTGTTTTTGTTTACGTCTACGATCATGACGAATGAGAATTGCGTAGATAGGCAGATAAAACAATTGAGGGGGCTTCACAGCATGTGTGGAATTAATGGAATGATGTTTTTTAATGAACAGGAAGTTTGTCGGGCTTCGCTTCATAACATGGGAAATCAAATGGTTCACCGGGGTCCGGGTGAGGAAGATATTTGGGTGGGGGAAATGTCGGATTGGGCTTTCGTAGGTTATCAATTATTGACGTGGAACATGCGAAGCAACCAATAACAAACGAAGATGAAACATTAGTTTTAATATGTAATGGAGAGATTTATAATTACAAAGAGTTAAGAGAAGAATTACAGACTCGAGGACATCAATTTAAAACAAATGGGGACGCGGAAACGATCCTGCATCTATTTGAGGAATATGGCGTGGATTGCGTGGATCATTTAAGGGGAATGTTTGCATTTATGATTTGGGATATGAAAACAGAGACCTTGTTTGCGGCCCGGGATCATTTTGGTATAAAGCCATTTTACTATTTTTATAATGACGAGAAGATTGTATGCTCCTCGGAACTAAAAAGTATTGCCCAGGAAATGGGAAGTTTAAAAGAGTTGGATCCACAAAGTATGTTGCACTATCTAACGTTTCAGTATGTGCCTGATCCAAGGACGATGATAAAAGGAGTTTCCAAACTTCTGCCGGCTCACCGTCTTATTGTGCAAGGAAACGAGGTTAAAGTAGAACGGTATTGGCAACCAACATTTGAAGAAGAGGAACAATCAGAGAAAGAAATGCGCAAAAACATTCTCGAGACCATGGAAGAATCGGTACAGCTACATATGCAAAGCGACGTCCCGACTGGGTGTTTTCTGTCCAGTGGAATTGATTCAACAGCCATTCGCATCTCTCATGCGAAAGCATGGACCGCTTAAAACCTTTTCGATTGGATTTGAAGGGAAACAAAATGAGTGTGACGTTGCGAGGCGGACGGCGGAGATACTTGGAACAGATCATCATGAATCGATTGTGAGTGAATCGGAGTTTTTTGGTGCGGTATCAGAAGTTGTCTGGTATCAGGATGACCCAGTGGCAGATCCGGCAGCGGTTCCATTATTTTTACTATCGAAAATGGCGTCTAAACATGTAAAAGTTGTCTTATCCGGCGAAGGTGCGGACGAACTATTTGGTGGCTATAGAATCTATCAATAGCCAGAAGCGCTGCGTCATTTTCAGTGGATGCCTTCAGCTTTAAAAACCAGGGTACGATCTGTGGTCCAGCATGCACCATCTTTTTACGGGAAAAACTTTCTCCTCCGGGGTCTAACGTCATTAGAGGATCGATTCATCGGCAATGCGAAACTTTTTACTGAGGATATATACGATGTTTTACGAGAGAGAAATGATTCCTTCCATAACGCATTCGAGTGGACAAAGCAATATTACGCGGAAGTAGAAGGGCTAGATGATGTCACTCGTATGCAATTCATAGATATGAATCTTTGGCTGCCTGGGAACATTCTTGCTAAAGGAGATAAAATGTCCATGGCTCATTCATTGGAGTTAAGGGTGCCGTTCCTTGATCGGGAGTTGTTTGATGTAGCTCGGAAAATCCCTGCTAGTAGCAGGGTTGATAATAAGACGACGAAGCGAATTTTCAGAGAGGCGATGGACGGTGTTGTACCTGACCATGTTCTGAACCGAGCAAAACTAGGCTTTCCGGTTCCTTTAAGGAAGTGGTTACAAGGGCCTCGTGGAGATATGTGTTTGTCTCTTATTCAATCGAGTGGGATAAGTAAATATATTCATGCAGATTATGTAGAAAGGCTAGTTCGTGAGCACCAAACTGGTAAAAAAGATCATGCCCGGAAAATCTGGGCTTTGTATGTGTTGGCGAAATGGCATATTCATTACTTGGAGGAAGGTCAACCACAGGCTCCATTGCAGGAAGGGCAGAAAGTACTGTCTCCAACCGAACAACCCGTCATTGATCGTGTTGTATAGTATTGTATCTTCCAAATTATGGGGGGTCTGACCCCTAAAAGAAAATAAAAAGTGAAATGAGGTGACACCTTTTTTCGTTTTTTGCGTCTAAAATAAGAACGAATGAGAGGTGATTAGTGTGGAAGATGAAAATTTAGTGGAGTTGGTGTTAGATGGCGATGACGGTGCCTTGGAAACATTACATGCAAGATATTTTCAGCAATTATTTCAATATATTTATATGCAAACTAGTGATTATCATGATTCAGAAGAGATTATTCAGGACGTTTTCTTTAAAATGGCTAGAAATCTAGGGGAATTCGAAGGCAAGTCGAGTTTTAAAACGTGGCTTTTTTCGATAAGTCGGAATACTGTGATTGACTATTACAGGAAGCGGGACAAACATAGAAAAACGATGGCAATGGAGCAGCGGGAACTAGAGAGTTTTACAGACAGAGTGAAATCTTCAGAGGAGCAAGTCATACAAAACGGCATGATGGATCAGATTGCACAAGAATTAAATCGGTTATCACCTGATTACCGGACGGTGCTCCATTTAAGGTTAATGGAAGGATTTACGACAAAGGAAACAGCAAATATCATGGGTAAAACGACGTTTGCAGTAAAGTCACTGCAAAAAAGAGCGAGGAAAAAATTGCAGAGCGTGTTAGAAATGAGGTGGATGGATAGTGAAGCGAAAATTTAACGGCGATGAGAACAATAATAGGAAAGAGAGCCTAAGTGACGATGAGATCAAAAAAGCGATGACTAAAACGAAGGTAAATCCTAGTGAACGTGTGAAACGAGATAGTCTTTCTAAAGCTATGGAAGGAATCGAGTTTGCCAGGAATAAAGCTTCCAATAGACATCAAAAAGCTCAGAGGAAAAACTGGGTAAAAGGAATGGGCGTCACGGGATTAGCAGCTGCTATAATGATGCTGCTAATCGTGAATACTGAGATTTTTCAGGATACTTTCACTTCTGGAGCTAACGTACCTTCACCTCTAGAAGAGCAACCAGTGACACCAGATGAAGAGGAACGCCCTAAAACGATAGAGATTGTGACATACCCTGAAGGGATGGAAGAAACGAATACGTATCAATTAGTTAATGAAGAGGATTTTCCTTTTACGACGTATATTCCGGATAATTTTATCTCTGAAAGGATGGATGTTGCCTATGGTTCGGGAGTCAAATTTTCGCCTGAGAATTCTGATGTCATGATGATGGAAATCGTGTTTTTCGATGATGGGATTTCAGAGGAAGAGGCTCTAGAGCTGGTGAAGGCCAAACTGGAACCACTTGGTGGAGTTGAGGAATTTCCAAGCGATGAGATTGAGGTGGATATCGCCGAGTGGGCGATTGCTTACTACCATTACTCAGAGGGGAAATCTGGAATGTTAACGTTAGGAAGTTTTGATAATGAGTTCTTTTATATCCATGAAGAGTTTATTGATGAAGCTGGAGATGGATGGGGACCACGTAAAAAAGCGATTCTAGAGGAATGGGATTGGAAGGAATAGGAAATGGGAGAAGGTGAGGGAACTGGTGACTAACATATGGGGAAATAAATCAACAGAAATTGCTTCCTTTTTCGCGTAAGTCGCCATCCTTTGCTCTTTTGAGTTGTATTTTTAGAATGAAAATAGTGGTTATTGTATAAAATTGGGTATCGGACTATTTGTCATTTTGATAAATCTTCGGTACCCTTTTCATATAGGCTGATTTACATAAGCTTTGTTCGGGTATAGAAAAACAGGCTGTATTTTGAAAAGGGTTTCATTAGTTGGGAGCTATCTTTACGCCACGCGTGTAAAGGGAAACCCACCCTTGACACTTAAATGATGGTGGCGAAAGATAACGCTGTATTTAACAAAAGACGCTTTGCGTTTTTCTTAAAAAAATATAAGGAGTGGTGCGTGCATGTCTTTAGTACAAACACAACGGACGATTGGACAGGTAATGAATGAGTTAAAGGAAGATGCGACTTTTCTTCCGAAGATGACGGCGGAAGCTCGGGAAAATGCCTTTGAGTCCGGTAAAGAGATTTTGACTACGACCGATAAGGTGATTAAAAGTTACATACGGGTTTCGAAGGATGATGGAAGAATTGTTCGGATTCCCGCCTATCGAATTCAGCACAATGATATCGCTGGTTTTTATAAAGGGGGGATCAGGTACAGTGAGCTAGTAAACGAAGAGGAAGTTGAAAATCTCGCTGTCTTGATGACGTTGAAAAACGCACTGCATGATCTTCCTTACGGAGGTGCAAAAGGCGGAGTTGTCGTTAATCCAAGTGATTACTCTGAGAGAGAGTTAAATTTGATATCGAAAAAATATGTGCAAAGATTTGCTCCGGATATTGGACCGACACATGACATTCCTGCCCCTGATATGGGGACGAACGAACAAGTGATGGATTGGATGGTCGGCGAGTACAAAACGATTCATCCAGGCGAAAACTACATGGGTGCTTTTACAGGGAAAAGCATTGAAAACGGCGGAGCTCAAGGTCGGAGAGAAGCGACGGGTAAAGGAACCTATTACAGTTACACTTGGCTCGTGAATGAGTGGGCGAGAAAACAACCGGATGACTTTTTGCATGATGGAAAAAACATTCACAAACTTCAGTTTGAGAAATTGAAAAACTTGTATACAAAGAGTGACCGTGGCGAGAAAATTTCGATTGCGATTCAGGGGTTTGGTAATGTCGGTTCGGTTGCTGCATTGGAGGCGTATACGGATAAGAAGTTACATCATAACGTCATTTCGGTCAGTGATCACCAGGTGACGCTGTTTAATGCGGATGGACTGGAAATCGTGAATTTAGTTTCCTATCAAGAAGAAAATGGTCACCTTCCAAGGACAAAAGAAGCATTGGAAAGCGTTGGTGTTAAAGCAGCAATATTAGAAAGAGATGCAATCCTGACGATGGAAATGGATGTGCTGGTTTTAGCAGCGATCGAGGATCAAATCATGGAAGGAAACATGAAAGAAATAAAGGCTGATATTTTGGTTGAGGGAGCCAATGCCCCGATCAATGTAGCTGCGGATACTCATCTTCATCAAAAAGGAAAAGTAGTTATTCCTGATATTTTGGCAAACGCTGGTGGTGTGACAGTATCTTACCTCGAGTGGAAGCAGGATAGAATTACCCAATTATATACAAAAGAAGAAGCTTTAGATGAGATGTATCAGCACATGGCAGCGAGTTGTGAAAAAGTATTCTCCTCGTACTTTTATCGAGAACTCGAAGGAATTCGGAAAACATGTTATCTTCATGCCGCCAAAAGATTGTTCAGCCTTCTTTACAAACACGGGAAGTTGTTTTAATCGAGGGAGCCTTCCAAATAATGGGGGGTCAGACCCGCAAATATTTTCCATTTTTGCAGTGCGTTTCAGTGGAATTCTCGTTTTTCGGAAGGCAGTATAAAAATGAGATAAGAATTACGAAAGGATGATGAAAAATGGCTTATGATATCGTGGTAATTGGAGCAGGACCTGCTGGAGCTAGTGCCGCACTTTTTGCTGCTAAGGCTGGGAAGAAAACGTTGGTCATTGATAGTGATCAAAGTATTACTAAAAAAGCATGGCTTAAAAATCACTATGGGGTAAGTGAAATTACTGGACCGGATCTTGTGGAAACAGGATTAAACCAAGTGAAAAGTTTTGGCGGAGAAGTGGTCAAGGATAAAGTTTCTAACCTTTCCGGTGAGAAAGGCAACGTAAAAATAGAAACAGAAAATGGTAGCTATGAAGCAGGCCATGTTATTTTGGCAACGGGAATGATTGTCGAATTAGCAGAAGCTTCTGGCATTGACACAAAAGAAGGTACAGAGCCACGAGTGAAGAAAGTGGTTAAAGTTGATGAGCAAGGTAAAACAAACGTGAGCGGCATATGGGCAGCTGGAACATGTGCTGGTCAAAGTGTTCACACGATCATCACGGCTGGTCATGGAGCCTCGGTCGCAATTAATGTGATTAGCGACATCAACGGAGAACGATATGTAGATCACGACATTTTAAAATAATAGTCTTTATCATATTTAAAACAAGCGAAAGCCGAATCGTTTATCCGGCTTTCACTTGTTTTTTTTGTTTGAGTTAGGATTGTTTGGGGCGTATGACGGCTGTGATACTAAATGATAAAGGCGACTCTCGGAAAAGGGCATCCGTGTGCGAGTGTCGCTATAGGATAAGATAGTGCCACTCAGAAGAGGCGTATAGTGTGAGTGTAGGCGTACGGGTCTAATAGTGACGCTCGGAACACTTAGGTAACATGACTGTCGCCAATTACCTCCTGTTGGGAATTTATGGGGGGACAGACCCGCAAAAATTTTCCATATTAGGGTTATTTATGACACTTTTTCTGTATAATTAGGTGTGTCGGGTGGTGTGAGGAAGGGGGAGTAGGGGATGCTTCGGTTGTTTAGAACTGTGAAACATTATTTTGCCAAGGGTGTAGATGTAGAAAAGCATGAAGACCAAGATCCGGTATCAATTGCCGATGAATTGTTAAAGGACATGGATCGAGAGTTATCTCACATGCGAGAATCGCTGAATAGACAGATTGCGAGTGAAAAACGGTTGAAACGAAGAGTGGAAGAAGCTCATCTGGAGGTTGGTCAAAGAGAAGCAGATGCGCTTGAGTTTTTACAACAGGATGATGAAAACTCTGCAAAGCTTGCGTTGTTAAAAAAAGAAGAGCTACGGCACCATGCAGCTGAAATGGAGACGTTATTAGCCCAAACTCAAATACATAAAAATGAGCTCCTTCAGCACATGGATGTGCAAACTGCGAATTATCATCGATTACAGGAAAAAAAGCTTCATTTACAAACGAAGCGGAACCAACCGCGACCCCCAACCGTACATGAAGTAGAGGAACTAAAAGTGCACGAGAAAAGAGATTTCTTTCTAGAACATCCCACGCGTTCTGAGAAAAGAGTTTCTTCTTTATCCGATCATCCACACATTGAAAATCCTGAGCAAGAAATGCCACTAAACTCAGGTGATGAACTGCCTGAGAGTCCGACACCAGCTAATGAAACTTCTGGAAAACATGGTGTTACTAATGTGGAAGAACGGTTAGAAGAACTTAAGAAATCACTCAAGCAAAAGGAATTAGGTGAGTAGTATGGAGGTATTTGGTTTCCCGATCGAAACACTGTATTTGTATGTACTTATTTTAGGTGTGATCCTAACGGTTCTCTTTCTGTTCGTGGGAGATATACTCGAAGGGCTGTTCAATCTTTCAGGCGATGGGGTGATTAACCCGATTACGTTAATAGGTTATATCACTTTATTTGGTGGACTAGGGTACGTGTTGGAGACGGTGACATTCATGAACAGTGGTACGATCATTGTGATAAATGCAGTCATATCGCTTATTGTTATCGTACTCGTCAATTTTTTCATTGTCATTCCCGTGAAGCGGTCGGAAAAAAATATTTCATACTCTGTTCAAGAATTGAAAGGAACTATAGGTGAAGTATATACAACCATTCCGATTGATGGGTTTGGAGAAATTGTCATTCCGAGAACGCATGGAACGATGAGTAAGCCGGCAAAAAGCTTCGATGGTGAGCATTTGCCTGAAGGAACAAAAATTCTTGTCATTGATATTGATGACGAAGGTGTGTTTCTCGTTTCCAAGCATTATGAATGAAGAGGAATTGAGGGAAGAAACAAAGTATCTAGTTTTATAAAAAAAGTGAAATTCGGTTCAAACTCGGGCACTTTTAAAAAGAGGAAAGCGTGGACTACTATAAGATAAAAAGGGGATGGATGTATGGAGTTTTTAAGTTCTGCAGTTATTATTGGTATTGTTGTTGCATTTGTATTTCTCGTATTAATAGGTGTTTATTTTACCCGATACCAAACTTCCGGGCCGAACGAAGCCCTGCTGGTTACTGGTAGTTATTTAGGAAAAGGAAAAAATATTTCCGATGATTCCGATGGTAAAAAGATGAAAATTTTGCGTGGGGGCGGGGCCTTTGTCGTACCGGTCTTCCAGCAATATGCAAAATTCAGTTTAGCGAACTACAGCTTGAATATTGTTACGACAGGTGCTTATACAGAGCAAGGGGTACCGGTTTCTGTTGATGGTGTGGCGATTATCAAAGTCGGGTCAACGATGGAAGAGATTGCAACAGCGGCTGAACAATACTTAGGTAAATCAACGGAAGAATTTGAAGAAGAAGTCCAGGATGTGCTTCGAGGCCATTTACGTTCTATTCTTGGTTCGATGAGTGTAGAAGATATTAATAATAACCGGGAGCGTTTTAACCAAGAAGTACAATCGGTAGCGTCTCGCGACTTTAATAAAATGGGGTTGGAAATCAAGTCATTTACGCTTCAGGAAGTAACAGATACAGAAGGCTATTTAGACTCACTTGGTAAACCGCGAATTGCTGAAGTGAAGCGAAATGCCGCAGTCGCAGAAGCGGAACGAAAGAAAGAAGCGCGAATTGAGAACGCACGAGCGGAACAAGAAGCGAAAGCGCAGGAATTAGTGCGTGATACAGAAATTGCGAATTCTGAGAAAGAAAAGCAATTAAAGATTGCAACATATACTCGTGAACAAGATCAAGCAAAAGCGGAAGCCGATCAAGCTTATGACCTTCAAACTGCAAAATCCAAGCAGCAAGTAACAGGCGAAGAAATGCAAATCAAAATCATTGAACGTGATAAGCAGATCGAGCTGGAAGAGCGCGAAATTAAGCGTCGTGAGAAACAATACGATGCAGAAGTTCGTAAAAAAGCGGATGCCGATCGCTATGAGCAAGAGCAAAAAGCAGAGGCGAATAAAGTGCAGCAAATGCGTGCGGCTGAAGCTTCCCAATATCAAATTGAAACAGAAGCACGAGCTCAAGCGGATTCTGAACGTTTACGCGGGGAAGCGGACGCAAGTGTTATTCGTAACCGTGGTGAAGCGGAAGCAACGGTTATTCTTAAAAAAGGTGAAGCCGAAGCAGAAGCGAAGAAAATGCTTGCAGAGGCATTCGATAAATACGGCGATGCAGCGAAACTCAGCATGATTCTTGAAATGCTGCCAGCTTACGCGCGAGAAATTGCTGCACCTCTTAGTGCGATTGATAGTGTGACCGTTGTTGATACTGGTGGAAGCAGTAAAGATGGTGGAGGTGGAGCCGGAAAAATGTCCAGTTATGTGACAGATTTGATGGCAACACTACCGGAGAACCTTAAGGCAGCATCAGGGATTGACGTCCAAGATTTATTAGAGAATTTCTCTGGAAAAGGAAATGTAAAACAAAGCATGGATGAATTAACAGAGTAACTATCGGCTCAAAACCAAAGTGGTGAAGCATCCACAAATTCGGAAGTTACGAACACGGATACACCTAGTAATTCTTAAGTAACCGATAGATTAATAGTTTTCTATGAGTAAAAGCGACGGAATAACCTCCGTCGCTTTTATTTTTGAAAAACTCTTAGTCTTAGAGAAATTGTTGTTTTTCTTTGAATATAGGTGCTCGAATTCGCTCTAGATGCCTGAATTCGGTGGGCAATACCCCCTTGAAATGTTATTCTAGTAAAGGAGTTTCTTTTTTGTCATTTTCGGTGTAAAAACTTTCAGCAACGATGAGGTTAGTATTTTCTTCAGAAATTGTCGCTAAACTTTTTTTCGCGGCTTCCTTTAAATAGTCATCATAAAACTCTGTTAAAAAATCTCGATTCACATGGTTATCAAGATCTTTTTCCACAAATTCTTTATAGAGAACCACTGAATCTTCCGAGAAAAACTGGAGAACCTTTGTGGTGGTTAAAAACGAATGATTCGTTTTAGCAAGATAATTTTTATAACTGCTCCAATAATATTTCTCTGGAGAATCAACGATATTTGCCATATATGGGTTTAAATGAATGTATTTACTGACTTCCAAAAAATAATTGGTGTTACGAATAAGGCGCGCATGATACCTTCCACTAAAAACATGTCCACTAAGGTCGTGACGTTTGTTAAAATAGATAGCATACAGGGAATGCAGTCGTTTCATAATTTTTTTACTATGGTAATCTGTAGTTTCCATAAGAAGATGAATGTGATTGGTCATCAGGCAGTATGCATGAATTTTAAACGGGAATTCCTGATGTACTTCTGAGAGAAGAGCGAGATACTTAAGGCGATCAGCGTCATCATAAAATATCGCACTTCGACGATTACCTCTACTTGTAATATGATATGTTGCACCTGGGTACCAAATTCTCGGTTTTCTACCCATACATATTTCACACCTTTCACTTGCTGAAATGGGATAAAGATGGTAAGTCATTTGGAAGTTAATCAAATTAAAGGGTAAGACGAAGGTCAAACTGGGGAAAAACATTTATTCGGTCGTAAAATAACAAATAAAAACGAGTAATAGAGTAATGTCATTGCTCTAAAAGATAGCATTCGACACAAAACTCAAAAATCCTTCTATTTATTGAAAATAAATAAAAGGAAAATAATGGGAGGTCTGACCCCCCAGAAATTAGGAAGCGATGATATGACAATTTTTATTACGGTTGTGCTGCCTGTGCTGCTTGTGTTTGTTGCAGGTTTTGTGGTGCAAAAGTGGCGTAAGGTGGACATTAAACCAGTCTCAACAGTAGCAATCTATATTTTGACGCCCGCACTTGTATTTGAAACGTTCTATTATGCAGAAATGAATATTCAGTATGCTTATATGATTGCTTTTGCGTTGATCTTACTTTTCGCACTAATTATTATTACAAAAGTATATTCATGGAAAATGAAATATTCATCTAGCACGGAAAGTGGTCTTATTCTCTCGACGGCATTTATGAATTCTGGTAACTATGGGGCACCAATTATCCTCTTTGCATATGGGGAGGCGGGATTTGCCTTTGCGATTTCGTTCATGGTTTTACAAGCGGTGATTATGAATTTCTTTGGTATTTACTATGCTGCCAGAGGAGTATCTGGGATGAGAACTGCTTTAAAAGTTCTCATGAAAATGCCTGTGACATATTCCATGCTCTTAGTGATACCACTAAAAGTTTTTGATATACCGATGCCGAGCACCATCATGCAGCCGGTTGAATTAATCTCCCAAGCTGCCATTCCAATTGTCATGTTGATTTTAGGTATGCAGTTAGCAAGAATTGAATGGGGAAATTCCGCATGGGGAAAGGTTTCCTACGGGGTTATCGTAAGACTAGTTATTTCACCGATCATTGCTTACGGAATAACCTTGATGATGCCGATGGACCCATTGCTGGCAGACGTTCTTATCGTCTCTGCTGCGATGCCATCCGCAGCAACAATCGTCATGTTTGCAGTAGAGTTTGATGCAGAACCAAAACTAGTATCCAGTACCACCCTGATCACAACCTTATTAAGCGTCGTTACCATTACGCTGATCTTAACAATATTAGGATAGGTTTTGAGTCATTTGTAAAAAAATGGGGGGTCTGACCCCAAAAATGAAATGGATTGGAGGGGAAGGCATGTTTAAAAGGATGTTTGTAATTTTGGTTACAGGTTTCTTGGTTTGGAAAGTGATTATTCCATTTTTAAAGAATCAGCTGCAGTTGGAGGTAGCTGTTGAGCAAGACGAACTGGATAAAATAAGACCGTTGATAAACGATGAAGTCGAACCTAACAGCGGCGAGGAAGCAGTTTTTTTGAAAAAGTCAGCTCCCTCTGATTTGCGTGTTTCTGAAGAAAGTTTCCTAGACGAGGTTGCTAGTGTTTCGATTAATCACGCAAACCTTGAGGAACTTTTAAAACTTCCTGGCGTTGGCGCTGATTTGGGCTCTAAAATACTTGACTATCGTAATCTCAACGGAGACTTTCAAGATAAAAAAGAGTTGCTTGCAGTCCCTGGGATTGGTGAAAAGAAGCTATTGGTTATGGAAGATTCTTTTCATATTTAATGAGTGTTTGATAGTGACTCGATTAGTACATAAAAAGACGTCTCATTTTTCCTTAGTGAAGGAATGAGACGTCTTTTTGGATAGATAAGAATTTATAAAATTAGCACCTACAAAAGTAGCACGTTGAAAACGAGAGCATAAGCGAGAATAAAAGAGTTTGAAAGTCGAAAAAAGAGGTAGGTGCTACTGGAGTAGCACCTACAAAAGTAGCACGTCAAAAACGAGAGCATAAGCGAGAATAAAAGAGTTTAGAAGTCGAAAAAAAGGTAGGTGCTACCGGCGTAGCACCTACAAAAGTAGCACGTCGAAAACGAAAGCATAGGCGAGAATAAGAGAGTTTAGAAGTCGAAAAAAAAGGTAGGTGCTACCGGCGTAGCACCTACAAAAGTAGCACATCGAAAACGAGAGCATAGGCGAGAAAATCCGCGAGACTCCTGTGGAAGAGCACGCTATATTTAATAAAAGACGCTACACGTGTTTTTCTTAGAAGTGGTTGCTCGAATTTGCTCTAGGGCGGACGCTTTCCGCAGGGTAAACACTTCAGCCTTCGCTAGAAAAAAGTTTTCCACCAGAAGTTGTCTTCCTGCAGGAGTCAGCGTCTTTGTTTTCATGCTTGTTGTTTGTTAATGTCAAACCTGTTTTTCCATATAACTTTGGCCGACTTGTTGAATGGTGGCTTGTCCATTTGTTAGGTTTTGCATCCACTCTTGAAATGACTCTTCGTCACCGTCTTTTACAAAGGCTTCTAACGCGACTTGTTCTAGGTAATCGATCTTTTTCAATTTGAATTGGGAGGAGCGGATTTCGTTTTCCACCTTACCAAGCAACGTGTAATCGAACGTACTTGAGTAAATGCTCATTAATTGTCTTTCTACAACTCCGGTTGTATTAATGCCTTCACTCGTGGCAGATCCATAAGCGCGAATGAGACCGCCGGCACCGAGTTTAATGCCTCCGAAGTACCGTGTAACGACAACGACTGTGTCTTTTAACTTACGCTGTTTTAATACTTCCAGCATAGGTACTCCTGCTGTTCCAGACGGTTCTCCATCATCGTTCGCCTTTTGGATTAAATCCTGTTCTCCGATCATATAGCAGGAACAGTTATGATTCGCATCCCTATGCTTTTTTTTAATGGAGTCTATGAAATTCCGAGCCTCGTCCTCAGAGGTAACTCTTTGCACATAAGCAATAAATCGTGACTTTTGAATGGTTAATTCATGTTCCCCATAGCCTTTTACAGTATAATAAGACGGTAGCATGTTTAATCTCTCCCAGGTAAGCAAATGTGTAGTAAGACTCACAAATTGTTTAAAATTATATAAAAATAGGCAAAATATGATGATAGTTAATAAAATTAGGGTATGATGTAATACTAGGGGATGTCAAGCGTCGCAGCCTAAAACTTGAAGTAGACATCTTTCTATCATCGTATCATATCCGAATAAGTGGTATATGAGAACTATATATTATTTATTTATCAGAATAGCTACTCTTGTGAGAAAAAGGGCATGTTGTTAGGATGAGGAAATACATCAAAAGAAAATTATGGGGAATGAGTGAACCAATTGTCGGATTACCCCCATAAAGCAAACGAACCGTACGATTAGTCATTAGAGCATACCGCTCAAAAACAACTTTTTTCACTTGCCATGAGCTCGTCTACTAAAATGAAGAAACTTTTAATAGATAGATGATTCCTTTGATTCAGAGCTGAAG
Source organism: Salipaludibacillus sp. CF4.18 (assembly GCF_051262595.1). Taxonomy (NCBI): domain Bacteria; kingdom Bacillati; phylum Bacillota; class Bacilli; order Caryophanales; family Bacillaceae; genus Salipaludibacillus; species Salipaludibacillus sp. CF4.18. The sequence goes on along the minus strand of NZ_JBIMEV010000018.1, from coordinate 2,153 downwards.
AAAGCGAGGGTTTGGATTGAATTCCGTTCAACCGATTGAAACAATACTAGATAAAATGATGGAAACAGTTGGTCAAAGCAAAATCGATATTTTTGAAATTGGCGAAGACTCAAGGACAGAGTATGAGTCCTTGAAAAGAGAACTAGTAGATATTCAAAAAAACGTCATTCACATGATAGAGAAATCGGAAAAAACAGAGCTCCATTCCCGTTTCGCTAGGAACCGGCTAGCCGAAGTGAGCAAACATTTTTCCAATTATTCCGATGTCGAAGTAAAAGAAGCTTACGAACAAGCTAATGACTTCCAAGTTCAATTAGCTGTTCACCAACAAGAAGAAAAGCAACTGAGAGAACGTCGCAATCATATCGAACGACGGCTCATGAAATTGGGAGAAACAATGGAAAGAGCAGATCACCTAATAAATCAAATTAATGTAGTTATTAACTATTTAACGGGTGATTTGCAGCAAGTTTCTGAAATGGTAGCTGATGCAGAAGAAATGCAGCAATTTGGTTTGAAAATTATTCATGCACAAGAAGAAGAACGAAAAAAACTATCCCGTGAGATTCATGATGGTCCTGCTCAATCAATGGCCAATGTTATGCTGCGTTCGGAAATTGTTGAGCGAGTATTAGACAATGAAGGGATAGAACAAGCTCGAATAGAAATTCGTGATTTGCGTGTGATGGTGAAGGATTCATTAAGTGAAGTCCGCAGAATCATTTATGATTTACGTCCCATGACGCTAGATGATTTAGGACTTCTGCCGACACTGGCTAAATACTTAAGGAATGTTGAGCAACGTACAGGAATTTCAATAACGTTTAAAACGATGGGAAAAGAACAACGATTCCCTACTCATATGGAAGTTGCTATTTTTCGGTTTATACAAGAAGCCGTTCAAAATGCCTGTAAACATGCAGACCCAACGAACATTGTTGTAAAGCTAGAAATGAAGGCTGAGAGAATTACAATGGTTATTAAAGATGATGGTAAAGGATTCGATATTATCACGAAAAAAGAAGGCAGTTTTGGCCTTATTGGGATGAAGGAACGAGTTCATATGTTAGAAGGAAAGTTGAATATTGACTCTAAACCTAATGTAGGTACGTTAATTATTGTTCAGATACCTCTTGCAATAGTGTGATTTTTTTAGTATAAAAGAACTATGTATTTCCGTTTTTTGTCGGGAAGAAATGCATGAGAGATTTGCGCAATTGCTTAGTTTAGACATACTTTTCTAAAGGAAAATGTAGCATTTCCTTATCACCTCTAGAATGCACTTTACAACAGACACAATACATCATAGACATTATATAACTAATAAATTTTAGGAGGATATTAACATGGAAAACGAACATAAATTAAAAATTGTTTTGATTGACGATCACCAGTTGTTCAGGGAGGGAGTAAAACGAATCCTTTCTATGGAAGAGAACTTTGAGGTTGTTGCGGAAGGAAGCGACGGCTCAGACGTTGTTGATTTAGTGCGCCAAAATCAGCCAGATGTCGTTCTAATGGATATTAACATGCCGAATGTTAACGGAATGGAAGCAACGAAAAGTCTTGTTGAAACATTTCCGAACGTTAAGGTCCTTATCCTTTCCATTCATGATGATGAAACGTATGTAACTGCTGTACTGAAAACAGGTGCATCTGGTTATCTACTGAAAGAAATGGATACAGAAGCGCTCATAGAAGCCGTCAAGGTTGTTGGAGACGGTGGAGCGTACATTCATCCTAAAGTGACACATAACCTGATCAATGAATACCGTCGTCTTGCATCAGATAATGGTCCAGAAACAGAAATTGGCTTTAGAGAAGTAGAATACCGTCGTCCACTGCATTTATTAACGCGACGTGAGTGTGAAGTTCTTCAACTGATGACTGACGGGAAAAGTAACCGGTCAATCGGAGAAGCTCTTTATATTAGTGAGAAAACAGTTAAAAACCATGTAAGTAACATTTTACAAAAAATGAGTATGAATGACCGTACACAAGCGGTTGTAGATGCCATTAAAAACGGTTGGGTAAAAGTAAATTAATTTTATTTTTCATTGACATGCACTCGCATTAGCGGGTGCATGTTTTTTTGTTATCAAGTAAACAAGGATAGAAGACAGCTATGCCGTTTTTCTTATCCAAATAATGGG